>CAMFEP010000031.1 GCA_945949405.1 Kiritimatiellales bacterium | reverse complement strand
CGGCGGCGATCAGATCCGGCACGCCCAGGGAACGAAAGGTGCGCGAAGTCGCCAACAGACCCGCGTGTGGGCTGGAGGCCTCGGTCAACGGCCGGGGGTCCAAAACGAACGGCGTCTTCTTCAGAAGTGGGATGCGTGCGGACATGAATGCGATCTATACATATAGTATACAACTAACGCAATCACTTTCTGCATGCCGGCTTCCTTCTTCTGAGCCTCAGCAAGACGCTAGGCGAGGATCAGGGTCGCGCCCTTCGCGCTTGCCGCCATCCGGCGCCTGCCCTAGACTTTCGGGCTGGAGCAGTCATGGCCAACGAACCCAAATCAAAACGCGGCTGTTTGTGGGCGCTGGTGGGGTTGTGCGCGCTGACAATTATCGCCGGCACCGTGATTCTGCTCGCCAGCATGGCCCTCGGCCGCCAGGTGATCGGCCACGCCGATGACTCCGACGAATGGGGCGTGGACGAATACCCCATTCTGGACGAGGTGTGGTCCTACGGCGCGGGTGAGACCAAGGTGGTGACGGTGCCCATTCGCGGTTTCATCTCCCTCGATGACAGTGGCGGCGGCATGCTCAGCAGCGCGGATTCCTCCACCCAGCTGGCCCTGATGGCCATCCGCCGCGCCACCCACGATCCCGACGTGCGCGCGCTGATCCTGGACATCGACAGCGGCGGGGGCGGCATCACCGCCAGCGACATCATCTACCAGAGCCTCATGGATTTTCGCGCTGCGGATGAAGCGCGCGTGATCGTGGCCATCTTCGGCGATGTCGCGGCCTCCGGCGCCTACTACATCGCGATCGCCGCGGACCACATCATGGCCCGCCCGACCTCAATCACCGGCTCGATCGGCGTGCTGATGCAAAGCATCAATGCGCGCGAACTCGCCGACAAGGTCGGCATTCATGACGTGACGATCAAGTCGGGCCGCAACAAGGACCTGCTCAATCCGCTGCAGGACATGACCGAAGAGCAGCGGTTGCTGCTGCAAGGCATTGTGGACGACCTATATAAGCGCTTCGTGTCCCTCGTCGCCGAACGGCGCGGCATGCCCGTCGAAAAGGTGCGCGAGATCGCCGACGGGCGCGTGATCACCGCCGAGGAGGCCGTGCGCGTGGGGCTCGTGGACGAAATTGGCTACTGGGACGACGCCCTCGCAGCAACCTCGGATCTGCTCGAGGTCAAAGAGGTGAAGGTCTTCCGCTACGAGGAAGAGTTCTCGTTCTACAACCTGATCCGTGCCTCCTCCCGCTGGAATCCGGTCAGCGAATTTCTCGGCGGCCGGACGGGCCGCACGCGCCTGCTATATCAGTGGCAGCTCTAACCACCATGCGCGGAAATCAAACACCGCTGCGCTTCTGCCCGCGATGCGCGCGCATCGTGCTGGCCGGCCTGCTGTCCATCGCCCTTTCTGGCTGCGCCACCAACCCGGTCACCAAGAAAACAGAATTCGGCGGCTGGGTTTCCGAGCAGGAGGAGATCCGCATCGGCCAGGCCAACTACCTTGCCTATCAGCAGGCGCAGGGCGGGGAATATGTCACCGACCAGGCCGTGGTCTCCTACGTCCAATCGGTCGGCCAGAAGCTCTGGAGCGTCAGCGACCGCCCCAACCTGCCCTTTGAAATCGTGGTGCTCAACAGTTCCGTGCCCAACGCCTGGGCCATTCCCGGCGGCAAGATGGCCATCAACCGCGGGCTGCTCACGGAGCTGCATAGCGAATCCGAACTGGCCGCCGTGCTGGGGCACGAGATCGTGCACGTGGCGGCGCGCCACGGCGCCCACAGCCAGGAAGTCGGAACCTTTATGCAGGTCCTCGTCCTGGGCGCGGGCTTGGGCGCGGGACTGTCTTCCAAAACCGAGGACTATCAGGACGTGATCATGCAGGGCTCCGGGCTGGCCGCCGGACTGACCTCGCTCAAGTTCGGCCGCGGGGACGAACTGGAGGCGGACAAGTACGGCATCGCCTACCTGTCCCGCGCGGGCTACGACGTGCAATCCGCCGTCACCCTGCAGGAAACCTTTTTAAAACTCGCCGACGACCCCGGCCTCCTTGGGGCCTTTTTCTCCACGCACCCGCCGACCCGCGAGCGCGTGGACGCCAACAAGGCCACAGTTCAAAAATATCCGGCGGGCGGAGTCCAGGGCCGCGAAGAATTCGCGCGCGCCATGGCCGGGCTTATCAAAGACAAGCCGGCCTATAAAAAACTCGACGAGGGCGAGGCCGCGCTCGCCAAAAAGAATCCCGCCGCAGCCCTCGCCAGCGCGCAGGCCGCCATTGCCCTGCAACCGCGCGAAGCGCATTTTTATGCGCTGGCGGGCAAGGCCCAGGCCGCCCAACACCAGTATCCGCAGGCGGTGGAAAGCCTGACCAAGGCGATCAGCCTCAACAATCAGTACTACGAGTATTACCTGGACCGCGGTCAGGTGCGCTGCGCCATGGGCAGCCCGCAGGCCGCGCGCCCGGATCTGGAAAAGAGCCTGACCCTGCTGCCCACCGACACCGCGCATTACCTGCTCGGCACGATTAACATGAACAGCGGCAATCAACGCGCCGCCCGCGAGAATTTCCGCGCAGCGTCGTTTTCTTCTTCATCCGACGGACAAAAATCTGGCGTGCTCCTCGCCCAGCTGGAGATCGGCGAGAATCCGGAGCGCTACCTGCAGGTGGGCTACACGCTCAACCAACGCGGCTTCCTCGTGCTGACCGTGCAAAACAACAGCCCGGTGGACGTGGGAACCTGTGTGTTGGGCCTCGCGTCGCCCCGCTCGGGCCGCTGGGAAACCGTGACCGTCCCGGGCGGCGTGCCGGCCCGGCGCGCCGCCCGCGTGCCAACGAATATAGGCCCCTTTGCCAGCCTGAATGACGCGCAATCCGTACGCTATCGCTTCGAACGCGTCGATGTGGCAACGTCGCCCGCCGCACCCGGATCAGGCTTCCGCCGCAATCGCGGACGGTGAGACGCCGTCTGGTGTAGGGGCGCTTCTGCGAAGCGCCCGCCACAGTTGCGTTTGGGCGTTTGGCACAAGCGCCCCTACAACACGGAAATCATGAAGACAGGGCAGCGCTCTGTTCTTCGTGCGTTCTTAGGTTCTAAATACCGCGATCCGAAATCCGCCGCGAATCTTACTTCGCGTAGAATTCGACGACCACGGCCACCTCGCAGATCACTGGGATCTCGTTGATCTCCGGCAGGCGGGTGTACATCGCGGTCACGCCTTCCTTGTCCACCGTCAGGTAGGGGACCGATTGGGCGTCTGGGATGGCGTTCTTGACGATATCCAGTGCGCGGCTCTTCACCTTGATGGTCAGCGTGCTGCCCGGGCGCACCAGGAACGAGGGGATGTTAACCCGCTTGCCATTGACCTGCACATGGCCGTGGCCGACGATCTGGCGCGCGGCATAAATCGTGGGGGCGAACCCGGCGCGCAGCACCAGCGCATCCAGACGCGACTCGAGCATGTGCATCAGGTTCGTGCCGGTATTGCCGTGCTTGGCCGAGGCCTTGTGGTAATAATTCTGCAGCTTGCGGTCCGTGATGTTGTACTGGAAGCACAGCTTCTGTTTCTCCAGCAACTGGCGGCCGTAATCCGAAACCTTCTTCGTGAAGCGCGAGCGGTGCATGCCGGCGACGCCGGGTTTGCGATCCATCCACTTCGTGGCTTTGCGGGTGAGCGGAATACCGACGCGGCGCGACCTCTTAACTTTGGGACCTGTGTACTTCATAAGCTCTGCACATGCTGGCGCAGCCCCTTATGGGCGCGCGAAGGGGTGATGTTTAGCGAAAGCCCGCCACCGGCGCAAGCTCTTTTTCTGGGCTTTTGGGTCCGGCGCGGCACAGCCTCGCCCTCCTCGGCCCCCTTCTGGAGGGCGCGGCTGTGCCGCGCCGCTACCGGCGGGCCTCCCCCTGGCGCTTCTGCGCCTCCACCAACAGGGCCCGCGCCCGCGCCGCATCTTCCGTATGCCCAGACTTCTCCAGCACGCGCTCCGCCTCGCCCAGAAAGCCACGATACGATTCGCGCGCCATGGTCCCGTTGGGGCCCGCCAGCGCCGCCGCGTAGGCCCCGACGGTGCCGCCAAATAACGATGGGCGGGCTGATCGCACAAAAAGACCTGCACCAGAATTCATCTCGAGCGTGCCGTTCATGAAGGCGGCCGCGAGGCATTGATAGCGCATGCGCTCACAACGCAGATCGTGGGCGTCGCCACCGCGCGCAAGACCGAGATCCGCCCAATAGAGCGCCTGCGCCTCCGGCAGGCGCCAGTCGAGTTCGCCGTACCGCGCCTCGATCGCGCGCATGTGTTTCAGCTCCAGGCCCAACTGCGCCCGCAGGGCCTGCGCCACGGCGGCCTCCTCGGCGGGCCCCGGCAGCCGGCCGTCCGGCAGCAAGGCCTCCGTCTCAACCGCCAGCCGCTGCTGAAAATACAACCAGGCGCGGTCTGACTGGGTGCCCATCTTGTGCTGAAACATCCAACCCAACTCAAAATACAGGCGCGCATCGCGCGGGTTGTACCGCAGCCCTTCGTCGCGCAGCAGATGCACGCCGTTCTGCACCCAGCGCCAGCGCTGCGCCGGGTCCGCCATCATGGCGCTCACGTTATAGGCCATGTTCCAGGCATGAAAGGCCCAGGTGCCCGTGGAGCGCGGCTCGAGTTTGGTGATCCAGTCGGAAAGTTGGACGAGTTCAAAATAGCGCCCATCGTCCTGCAGGCGCGACACGCGCAGCCAAAGCACGTCCGCCAGCGGCCCGCGGAAGCCGCCCAGGATCACGGTGGTGAACGCCACCAGCGGGGGCGTGCCCTCCGCAGCGCTTTCGGGCGTGAGCGCATGGCGCGTGCGCAACTCCTGCAGACGCGGTTGCTGCCGTCCGCACCAGGCGAGCAACAGCGCCGCACCCGCCAGCGCCACAAGGGTTGAGGAACACGGTTTCATGCGGTCAGGGATTGTAACACGGGGCGCATCGGGCGCAACGCCCCGAATCGGTCGATTCCCGTCCTGTTTCTGTTGCCATGCGGCGCGCGCACGCTATGATCTGCGCCTAAATCGCTGCGGAGCTTCTTTGTGGAACATTTATTCTCGATGGAAAACCTCGTCGCGCTGCTCACCCTGACCGCCATGGAGGTGGTCCTGGGCATCGACAACATCGTCTTCCTCGCCATCCTCACGGGCCGGCTGCATGAGTCGGTCCGCGCCAAGGCGCGCACGGTCGGCCTCGCGCTCGCGCTGGTTTTGCGTGTCCTGCTGCTGCTGGCCATCAAATGGGTTATGGGGCTCACCGCCGTGCTGTTCACCGTGTTCGAACACGGCGTCTCGGGGCGTGATCTGATTCTGCTGCTGGGCGGACTGTTCCTCGTGGCCAAGGCCACGCACGAAATTCACGAGCGCATGGAGGGTGGCGGTGTGCATGCCCCGGACGACAAGAAGGGCTCCTCCTTCACCGCGGCCATCCTGCAAATCGCGCTAATCGACCTGGTCTTCTCGCTCGATTCGGTGATCACCGCCGTGGGCATGGTGGATGAGATCGCGATTATGGTCACCGCAGTGATGATCGCCGTGTTTATCATGTGGGTCTTCGCGGGCGCGGTCAGCGGATTCGTGGAGCGCCACCCCACGATCAAGATGCTGGCCCTGGCCTTCCTGATCCTGATCGGCGTGATGCTCGTGGCCGAGGGCGCCGGCAAGCACATCGAACGCGGCTATGTCTACTTTGCCATGGCCTTCTCTCTCGGGGTGGAGGTCCTCAACATCCGCGCCTCCAAAAAACGCACCCACGCCACCGCGTTAGAACATCCTCCTGCATAAGGCCGCCGTTTTTGCGCCTTTTGCGCTTTTTTGCGGTACCGCCGAATTCGCCGCCGATCCTTCTCTTTTAGCAACACACTCGACAAAACCGCCTTATTCTGAGAGTTTCCGCCCCTCGCGGCCCCAACGGCGCCGTCAGCAAAGGAACGATTATGGCAACCAAGCTCACGCACGATGATTTGAAGTTGATCGCCAACACCATCCGCGGCCTCGCCATGGACGGCGTCCAGAAGGCCAAATCCGGCCATCCCGGCATGCCCATGGGCATGGCCGATGTCGCCACCGTGCTGTGGATGCACCACCTCAGGGATTGCCCCGCCCGCCCGGACTGGCTCGACCGTGATCGTTTCGTGCTCTCCGCCGGCCACGGGTCGATGCTGCTCTACAGCCTGCTGCACCTCGCGGGCTATCCCATGCCGATGGAACAACTCCAGCAGTTCCGCCAGTGGGGCAGCAAAACCCCCGGACACCCCGAGCACGGCCACGGCGACGGCGTCGAAACCACCACCGGCCCGCTGGGGCAGGGCTGCGGCAATGCCGTGGGTATGGCCCTCGCCGAGCGCATGCTCGCCGCGCGCTTCAACACCACGGAACACCAGCCGGTGGACCACCACACCTACGTCCTCTGCGGCGACGGCGACCTGATGGAGGGCGTCAGCCACGAGGCGTTCTCCCTCGCCGGCCACCTCGGCCTGCACAAACTCATCGCGCTCTACGACAGCAACCGCATCACGATCGAAGGCGCCACGGACCTCGCCTACAGCGACAACGTCAAACGCCGCTTCCAAGGCTATGATTGGAACGTCATCGAAGTCGACGGCCACGATTACGACCAGATCGACCGCGCCATCCGCCGCGCCAAGCGCGAGACGGAACGCCCGACCATGATCATCTGCGCCACCCACATCGCCTTCGGCAGCCCAAACAAGGTGGACACCTGCGGCGCCCACGGCGAACCGCTGGGCGACGCCGAAGTCGCCGCCACCAAGCAGGTGCTTGGCCTCCCCGCGGATAAAACGTTTTACGTGTCCGACCATGTGCGCGACCTGTTCGCGACCCGCGCCACGCGCGCCAAACGCCGCGCAGCGCAGTGGGACCGCGCTTTTGAACAATTCGCCGCCGCGCTTCCGGACAAGGGCACGGAATGGGGTCAATATTTCTCCGGCACGCTGCCCTGCGACCTCGAAAAGCAACTGCCCGTCTTCGATCCCGCCACGCCACAGGCCACGCGCAACGCCTCCGGGGCCGTGATCCAGGCCCTCGCCCAGGCGATCCCGAACTTTGTCGGCGGCTCGGCGGACCTCGCCCCGAGCACAAAGACCCTCATCAACAAGGTCGAGAGCATCGGCCCGCGCCGCTACGCCGGACGCAACCTGCACTTCGGTATTCGCGAGCACGGCATGGCTGCGATGCTCAACGGCATGTCCCTGCACGGCGGTCTGCACGTCTTCGGCGCCACGTTCTTTGTCTTCACGGATTATTTCCGCCCCGCGATTCGACTCGCGGCGATCATGAAGCTGCCCGTGATTTACGTGCTGACCCACGACAGCTTTTATGTGGGCGAGGACGGCCCGACCCACGAACCGATCGAGCACCTCGCGGCCCTGCGCTGCATGATGGGCCTCACCACCATCCGCCCGGGCGACGCCACCGAGACCGCCGCCGCCTGGCTGGCTGCCTTGCGCAACACCTCCGGCCCCACGGCGCTGCTGCTGACGCGCCAAAACCTGGCCACCATCGACCGCCGCGAATTCCCCGCCGCCAACAACCTCGAGAAGGGCGCCTACACGCTCTGGCAGTCGGGCGTGGGCGCGCCGGAGCTGATCTTGATGGCCTCCGGCTCGGAGCTGGAACTGGCGCTGGCCGCCGGCAAGCAGCTCGCCCCCGAAGCCAACGTGCGCGTCGTCAGCTTCCCCTCGTGGGAATTATTCGAAGCCCAATCGCAAGACTACCGCGACACCGTCCTGCCCCCCGACTGCGCGCGCCGCGTGGCGGTGGAGGCCGCGACACCCTTCGGCTGGGAGCGCTACACCGGCGCGCGCGGGCGCACCGTCTGTATGACCCGCTACGGCGCCTCGGCCCCCTACAAGATTCTGGGCCAACAATTTGGGTTTACCGTCGAAAACGTCGTGTCCGTCGCGCGCCAAACGAAGTAAGAAAATCCGAAATTCGAAACGCGAAGTCCGAAACAAACTCGAAGCACGAAGCGGGAATTCGGAAAACGGACTGGGCTGGCTCGCGCATTGCCGATTCGAATTTTCCCCATTTGTTTCGGATTTCGTTTTTCGAATTTCAAATTTCCCCTACACTCTTCTCCCATGGCTCGTTTCATCATTCACGGCGGCAAGCGCCTCTCCGGCCGCCATCGCGTGCTCGGAAATAAAAACGCCGTGCTGCCCATGCTTGCCGCCAGCGTCCTGACTGACGAGCCTGTGGTGCTCACCAATGTCCCGCTGATCGAGGACGTCCTCACCATGCTGCGCATTCTCGAGGACCTCGGCGTGCAGGTGGACCAGCATGGGCACACGGTCAGCCTCTGCGCCGCGGGACTTCGCCGCACGCGGCTCAATCCCGAACTATGCCGCCAGGTGCGTTCGTCGCTGCTTTTTGCCGGACCGCTGGCGGCGCGGCACGGGCGCGCCTCGCTCTATCCGCCCGGTGGCGATGTGATTGGACGCCGCCGCCTCGACACGCACTTTGAAGGCCTGCAACAGCTCGGCATCACGATCGAAGGCCGCGATTTTTTTCGCTTCACCCGACGCAACTTGCGCGGGGCGCGCGTGCTGCTGGACGAAGCCAGCGTCACCGGCACCGAGAACCTCGTCATGGCCGCCGTGCTCGCCACGGGTCGCACAACGATCTTTAACGCCGCCTGCGAACCGCATGTGCAGGATCTCTGCCGCATGCTGAACGCCATGGGTGCGCGCATCTCCGGCGTCGGCACAAATTTTTTAAAAATCGAAGGCGTGGAGCGCCTGCATGGCGTGCGTCGGCGCGTGACCCCGGACCATGTCGAGGCCGCCAGCTTTCTCGCGGCCGCCGCGATCACCGGCGGCGAACTCACCCTCGAGTCCGCCCCGGTCGACCAGCTCGACGTCATCTCCCGCCCGTTTCACAAGCTGGGGCTTTCCTGGACCACGGAAAACGGCCACCTGTTGCACCTGCCCGGCAATCAAACGCTGCGCGTGCGCAACGATTTTGGGTCCGCCGTTCCAAAAATCGAGGACGGCCCCTGGCCGAGCTTTCCCTCGGACCTGATGAGCGTCGCGATCGTGCTCGCCACCCGCGCGCGCGGCACGGTGCTGTTCTTCGAAAAAATGTTCGAGAGCCGCATGTACTTCGTCGACCGCCTGATCGAAATGGGCGCGCGCATCGTGCAGTGCGACCCGCACCGCGTCGTCGTGGACGGGCCCTCCACCCTGCACGGCTCACACATGAGTAGTCCGGATATCCGCGCCGGCATGGCCTTGCTCATCGCAGCCCTTTGCGCGAAGGGCGAAAGCGTCATCGAGAACGCGCAATCGATCGACCGCGGCTACGAAAAGATCGAGCTGAAGCTCCGCCGCCTCGGCGCCGACATCGTGCGCGTGGGGTGATCAGGCGGCCTTGCTGGCCTGCGGGAGGGCGGAGCTCCGCGACGCCGCACATCGGGCTCGTGTCACTCGCCCCTCCCGCCTACCCAAAAAACACGAAGACCGCGGCCATCCCTGTCCGCGGGCTTCGTTGCGCAACTCACGCGCTTTTGTAAGTTTTTGCTTAGTCCGCCTGTTCGCCCGCTTGGGGCGGAGGCGCATCGTTTTGATCGTCACGCCGACATCGTGCGCGTGGGGTGATCAGGCGGTCTTGCTGGCCTGCGGGAGGGCGGAGCTCCGCGACGCCGCACATCGGGCTCGTGTCACTCGCCCCTCCCGCCTACCCAAAAAACACGAAGACCGCGGCCATCCTTGTCCGCGGGCTTCGTTGCGCGACGCGCGCGCATTTTTAAAATTTTCTTCGCTTACTCCGCCGGTTCGCCCGCTTCGGGCGGTGGAGGAGGCGCGTCCTGCTGCGGACCATCGCCGCGCCCGCGACGTTCATTTTCGCCACGCTCTTGCCCGCCACGCTGGCGGTCGCCGCCGCGGCCTTCCCGTCCGCCGGGGCCCTGCCCCTGGCGCATCATGTGGCGATGAATCATCTCGCGCACTTTTTCGCGCTGTTCCGCATTCAGGGTATTGCGCACCAGCAATAATCCCTTCATTTCGAGCTTCGCAATTTCCGTGCGGATGCCGCCGGCCTTTTCAACCGCGGCCATGACGGCCTTTTCGTCCACCGGGTCGGCGGTCAGCAGGCGCGCCTGCTGAATGGCGGCGACTTCCATCTCCGCCTTCAATTTGACCTTCTGTTCCTGGGCATCGAAAATTCCGTTGCGCAGCGTCTTGACCTGGTCTTCCGTCAAGCCAAGCTCCTCGGCGATCTTCGGGTTATTCACAATGCGCGCCAGCGCGGCCTGCTCCATCCCGCCGGGAGGCGGACCTCCGCCGGGGCCACCAGGCCCATCTTGTCCGGGTCCGCGCGGCGGTCCGCCCTGCGGCGGGCCAAAGTCTCCGGCCAGGCTCGCGCCGGCCAGACTGAAGGCGAGCAATACGCTCGCGGTGGTGGTTATGTGCTGTTTCATGCTCTTCTGCTCCTTTTCGTCATTTCAATGTTGGGCGTCGGCAGTACAACGGGCAGGGGAAGGGATTTATTGTTTGTTGTAGGGGCGCTTCTGTGAAGCGCCCAATTCATGCGCGGGCGCTTGGCACAAGCGCCCCTACAACCGTATTTTCCGTCCTACACCTCAAACACATGCGGACACCGCGCCAAATATTCCCAGCCGCCGCGCGAGACCAACACGGTGTCCTCGATGCGAATGCCGCCAAGCTTGCCGTAGTACAGCCCGGGCTCGACCGTCACCACATTGCCGCACCGCAAGCGCCCGGGTGTGCGCCCGAGAGACGGTGCTTCGTGAATCTCAAGCCCCACGCCGTGGCCCGTGCTATGGATGAAGCCCTCGGGCCGACCATCGACGTCCTTCGTGGCATAGCCGCGTTGCGCCAGCGCCGCCGCGGCGGCGTCATGCACCTTGGGGCAGGACGCCCCCGGGCGGATGGCCCCCAGCGCCGCGGCTTGCGACGCTTTGACCGCCGCATACATGCGCTTCAATTCGTTCGTGGCGCGGCCCCGCACCACCGTGCGCGTCAGGTCGCCCCAATAGCCATGCGCCATGTGCTGCGGAAAAATATCGATCACGATCGTGGCGCCAGCGCGCAGAAGACCATGTCCGCGCTCGTGCGGATCCGCAGCCTGCGCGCCACAGGCCACGATGACATCCCGGCACAGCGCGCCCTGCTTGAGCAGCGTCGCGTGAATTTCCTGCTTCACGTCCTCGGCGCACAGATGCCGGCGCCCCGCGCGCAAGGCGCCGCCCGGCCCGATCGCGGCGCCACGAATGCGGCGAATCGCCGCCCGCATCGCCGCGACGGCGGCGCGCTGGCTTTCGGTGATATTCTTTGTTTCCCCGGCGGTCTTCACTTCGCGGCCGGGAAAAAGCGCCTTTTGGGCAACCGCCACCGCAATGCCGCACGCCTCGATGCGCCGTGCCGTGGCCAAAGGAAAGGTCGACGGCACTTGAACGCGACGGATACCCTCACGGCGCAGCAAGGCGACGGCCCATTCGCCAAGCAAACGCCGCCGCGGGCCCGTCAGGCCCAGCCCGTCCGGCGTCACGATCTTGAGGCACCGCCGCGGCTCCCGTTTCGCCAGCTGTTGGGCCCGGCCCTGCTCCAGCGGTGACACAATCAAATAGGCCGCGGTATTGGTCATTAAAAATACCAGCGGATCGGGCGCCCAGAAGCCCGACGCATGGCGTAAATCCGCGCAATTTTCAGGCGAATCCACGATCAAAACCGGTGCTGTTAACTTCCCGCGCATAATACCCTCAATCGTCATCGCTTTATCCGTCGCAACGCGAGGCTTTCCGTCAATCGTTCTTTGTCATGCGGCGCGAGTCTCGCACGCGCGCAAGACAGCTCACTTTTGCACAGTTTGCGCACGATGCATACAGGGTTTCCCTTCTGTTTGTTTTGTATTTGCGCGGCACGCAAAACAACTAAAGTCACAACTATCTGCAGCAGAATGTTTTGCGGTTGTTTATTCGCCGCCTGTTTCGTAAATGACCAAGGAATTCACCCTGTTTTTTTGTGCACGCAGACTACGGCCCGCATCACCGCGCGGTGATCGCGCGCGTCTGTCGTCCCCAAGAAGCTGTGAACAATCGCGGTCGTGGCGGCCATCATCGCGCGTGCAGAGAATGAGTTACGCGATCTGTTTGTTGGTTGTTAATAACCTGTCAGTATGTTTCCCTTTTTTTCCCTTGTCATTGCGTGCCTGTTGTTGTCTTGTGTCCCCGGCTGCGCGCGATCCCGCAAGTGACTGCGCTCGCGTGTGCGGCCGGGTGGTGGCGCGGGGTTTTCGTCAAGCAGAGGGTGGGGTTTTGTGAGCGGGTCCAAGGCGTCTGAAATCTGGAAAAAGGCCTGCAAGCATCTTCAGGAAGTTCTGCATCCGGACGTCTACTCGCGCTGGATCGCCGTGATCGGCGCGGTGGAAATTTCCGGCGAACACCTGGTGCTGATGGTCGACAACGATTTCTACCAGACCTGGCTGGAAGACAATTACCTGCCCCTGATCCAAAGCGCCATCACGGCGGTGGTGGAGGAAAATCTCCAGCCCGTTTTTCGCGTGCTGCCCAAAACCGCGCCGGGAGAGCTGCCCCTGGAGCCCGCGCGCACCTCGGGGCCCGAGCCCGTCACGGCGCCGATTTCCGCCGCGGCCGCTGCGCGCGCCACGGCCAAAGTTCAGCTCAACACCAAGTTCACCTTCGATCAATTCATCATCGGCCCCTCGAATAGTTTTGCGCATGCGGCCTCGCTGGCCGTGGCCCAGGCCCCGGCGCGGGCCTATAACCCGCTCTTCATCTACGGTGGCACGGGGCTGGGCAAGACGCACCTGATGGAGGCCATCGGCCACCATGTGCAGATCACCGCGCGCGCCCGGATTTGCTACGTCTCCTCCGAGGCCTTTCTGAACGAATACATCGACGCGCTGCAAACCCGCGGGCTGGTCGGCTTCCGCAAGAAATACCGCAACACCGACCTCCTGCTGATCGACGATATCCATTTCCTTGCCAGCAAGGAGCGCCTGCAGGAGGAGTTTTTCCACACATTCAACACACTTTTTGACGCGCGCAAGCAGATCGTCATGACCAGCGACCGCCCGGCCCGCGAAATTTCGGGACTGGAGCAGCGCCTGGTTTCCCGCTTCGAGTGGGGCTTGGTCACGGAATTGGAGCGGCCGGACCTGGAAACGCGCCTCGCCATTCTCAAGCACAAGCAGCAGCAGGCACAGGTGGAAAAACCCCTCAACGACGAATTGCTCATGTTCATCGCCAAGCACGTCAGCTCGAATATCCGCCGCCTCGAAGGCGCGCTGATCCGGGCCATCTCCTATGCCTCCCTGACGGGGCGGGAGTTGACCCTGGAGTCACTGCAGCACCTCTTGCGCGACACGCTGGAGCAGGAATCCAGCAGCGAGCTCACCGTGGCCGCGATCCAGCGCGCCGTCGCCGAGCATTACGACATGCGCCTGACGGATATGACCAGCAAATGCCGCCAGCGCTCGATCGCCACGCCGCGCCAGATCGCCATGTATCTCTGCCGGCGCATGACCGGGCATTCCTTCCCCAACATCGCCAACTCCTTCGGCAAGACCCACGCCACGATTTTGCACGCCTACAAGACCATCGACAACCGCATGGACGTCGACCCCGAATTGCGCCGCCGCGTCGAGAGCATTTCCCAGAAACTCGGGCGGTCCCTGAACTGACAACAACCTGTTGATGGCGCTGTTCATGCCCGCGTCCTGTGAATAAGCGTCCCGTTATCAAAATGTTGTCATGGGGTTATGAACAGCCCGGCGCGGCGTCTGGGGTTGATCGAAAGTCGCTTTTCGCGGTTGTGAACTGGGTATAATACGGATACTTTCTATATATCTTAAAGAACACTACTAGAAGAGCGGATGATAACTCCGCGAATGAAGCAAGTTGCCGCAAGCTGCCGCAAGTTGCTGGAGGGATGGGATGAAGCTGGAAATCGCCAAAGCCGTATTGCTCGAAGGTCTGCAAAAGGTGCAGAACGTCGTCAGCCTGCGCAGCACCTTGCCCATTCTTTCGAACGTGCTCATCAGCGCGGACAAGAAAAGCATCACCCTGACCACGACGGACCTGGAGGTCACAATGCGTTGCACGGTTGACGCCACGGTACAGAAGGTCGGGGCCACCACGCTGCCCGCGCGGCGACTCGCCAGCATCGTCCGCGAGCTGCCCGATGGCGTCGTGGAGCTCGACGTGGACGACAAAGATGTGGCCTCGATCACCTGCGGGTCGTCATTTTTCAAAATCGTCGGGCTTTCTTCGGATGAATTTCCGCCGATTCCAAAACCCGAGGGCAAGCATGCCTACACGCTCGACCAGGGGGCCTTCCGCGAGATGCTGCGCAAGACGGCCTACGCGGCCTCCAGCGACGAGACGCGCTATGTGCTCAATGGTGTGCTCTTGAGCTTCAAGGCGGCCAAGCTGACCATCGTGGCCACGGATGGCCGCCGCCTGGCGCTGGTGGAACAGGAAGTGGATTTCCCGGCCGAGGCCCAAAAGGATTACATCCTGCCCACCAAGCCCGTTAACGAGCTGATGCATGTGCTCAAGGACGAGGGCGAACTGAAGATCCATGCGAGCGAGAGCCAGTTGCTCTTCGAATTCGACGCCACGATGCTCGCCACCAAGCTCATCGACGGCACCTATCCGAATTACCGCCAGGTGATCCCGTCGTCGTCCGAGGAGCGCGTCACGATCGAGCGTGAGAGCCTCCTGACCGCCCTGCGCCGCGTTTCCCTGGTGACCACGGACAAATCCAACGCCACCAAGCTGACCTTCGCCAAGAACAAGCTGACGATCACCATGAGCACGCCGGACGTGGGCGAGGCGCGTGAAACGATCCCGGTGAAGTACGCGGGCAAGGAAATTTCCGTGGCCTTCAACCCGGAATACATGATCGACCCGCTCAAGAACCTGACCAACGACGAGATCGCCCTGGAATTGACGGACGAATTGAGCCCCGGCGTCCTCAAAACCGACATTCCCTTCCTCTACGTGCTCATGCCGATGCGGGTGGGCTGACGGGGGCGTCAGCCGTCATTGGTCAATGGGCATTGGGAAGGGCCAGGAAATCCCGTTGATTTAGGCGCTTCGCTCGCCTATTCTCCCACCTCGATTTCAGTCAGCGGCCATTCCCAATGACCCCTGACGAATGACAGTCTTTTGCCCGATAGTGTAACGGTAGCACAACAGACTCTGAATCTGTTTGTCTAGGTTCAAATCCTAGTCGGGCAACCATTTGACATCTCTTGTCACCCTTCGCCAACCCGTGACAAATCACTATTAACACCAGTGTTTGCAGGGGGTTGCGACTGATCGTTGGCCGTTTGTTGTGTACTGACGTTTGACACCTCCTGACAGCCCGGGACGACTTTTTGTACGCATCCTTGTACGCAAATCTTGGGTAGCGAATTGACCGCAGCAGCTGTCGGCAATTGTGATGCATCCAGGTAAATGCGCGTCGTCAGTTTCATGTCACTGTGCCGCATGATCTCCATGACGACGCGGGGATGAACTCCCGAGGTCATCAACTGGGTCGCCAAGGTGTGCCGCAGTGCATGGAAATCAGCCTGCCGGCCCAAGGCGTCCTTGTACGGAATCCTTGCGCGCTCCAGATCCTTGCGGAAGGTGGTCATATCGGGAATGTGCGTGAAGACCAAACCATCCGCGGCACCTGATCCCGTGAAGGCCTCCAGAAGGGCGCTGACGGTGTCAGGATGAAGCGGAATGAGTGCCGGTCTGGCATTCTTGGTCGTGGATGCCCGGACGGAAATAAACGGCTGCTGGGCTTCCAGATGAATGTCGGCCCAGCGCAAGGCTCCCAGCTCGCTCCGCCGCAGGCCAGTGTACCCGGCCAGCAGGTATGGCAGTCGGCGTGATCCCGCCACGGCCAGGAAGCGCTGGAATTCGTCCGTCGTCATGGCACGTCGCACCCTGCGCTCCTTCCCCAGGGTCTTGGCCTTGGAAACGTTTACCAGCGGATCGACATCCAGCGAGCCCTGCCGGTTCATCCACTGGAGCAAACCACGGATGCAGTCCAGATCCTGGTTCAAGGTCTTCGGAGCCTTGGTCCGGGCACGCTCCTCCCGCCAGGTGAGGAAGCTTTTCGCGGTGATGTGTCCCACGTGTGTCCAACCACATTCGGAGCACATACGGAGAACAAGACGCTCGACGTTGTAGATGTAATCATCGGCACGGCCGCGAGCACGCAGGTCCCTGATGTAATCGTTCAGGTGATCCTCAATTGTTCGCAACGCGGCGTCCTTTACCTCATTCGTCGGCGCCAATCCGGCCGCCTGACGCTCGCGTTGCGTAATAATATCGCGGAGGAGTTTCTCGGCGACTTGGCGGTCGGTGGTATGGAGCGGAACTTTGGTGATAGGAGCGCCCGGGTTGAGCCGGTATTGACCGTACCACGTGCGAGAGCGCACGCGGATGCCCTTGTTGTTTCTTCGGGACGGCCTATATACGCTGCAAATCATTCTTTCTCTTCCAGCCACGTGGCTCTGCTCCGGCCCTGCTTCAAACGCTTTAGATATTTGGCCACGTCTGAAGCAAAAAACCGTTGCGAGCCACCAACCTGTATCGGCGGGGCAAGCTCACCCCTGGCCACCAGGCGGTAAATCGTTCTGGTTGATACAGCCAGAATTCCGCTCAGCTGCCGGATGCTAATGAGCCGTTCGCCATCCAGGGTATCGTGTGCGTGCAGGTGCTCCGAATCCGCACACCTCTCATCCACTATCCTCGCCGGTGCACTCTTGGGCGGCACCGCGATGCCCGTGTTTGTTTTGATCGCTGGCATTGAAAACCCTCAATTGCATAAGTAGTTTAATCTCAGGCTCTTGCGTGTACTGGGCGGTTAATGCTTTGCGCGTGCGGCTACTTCAAGCAGCTACGGTTCCCTCCCAACGCCCCAGTTTTCATTAAAAGCGACGCCCGCGTTGCGCAGTTCGCGCTTCAGGTACTGGATGTGGTCGTTCTGCTTATCGACAATGGATTCCGCCGCTCGTACGCGGGCATCACACTCCGGTTGCAGCTCCTGAAGCTTCCGCTGCAAATCAAGGACGGTGATCTGCTCCTCTTCGAGCGTGGTCACTAGCGTGGCAATCTCGGATTTCAACGAGGCTACTTTCCGTTGCAGGAAGTCGTTCGCCGTTTCCGCCAGTTCTTGTTGGAGGTGGTCGATGTACCTGGTCAGTTCCGCATCACGCGTTTCAACCTCACGGATGTGGTCCCGCTGCTGCTGAATGAC
>CAMFEP010000030.1 GCA_945949405.1 Kiritimatiellales bacterium | reverse complement strand
TCCCGCCCCCCTCCGACGAGCTACAAGGCCCATTCTCGGGGGGCGGAAAGCCGGACTGCCGCATCGACAATGACCACCGTGACCGAGTCATAAAAAGAGGACATTTCTATTGAGTTCAAACATAGGACATTTCTAAAGAGCTTTGACAGGAAACCCCTGCACGTTGACATAATGTCGATCTTCATTGTATGCTCCCCAACGTCCACCGGGACGTCCTCCTGAATGTTATTCGCTCTGCGCACCACCTACGTCACACCCCCCTGCATTTTTTTGCTTCACTGCCGGTGAATGGTTGCCTCATACACATCGCGCTAACCCGCCCGTCCTTACCAAATTAATTTTCACCGCCAAATTTCCACGTCGGTAGCGCCATAAAAGGCCGCCACCCCGTCTCCATGTATGGACACGCACAGTGCTGATGGTGACGCTTGAATGGGCACGACATACGGCGGAGTCTTGTCTCGACCATGGGGTGTTTACCCCATGGCACAAGGTGGCGAAATCCGGCTTGATCCGGCGGCGGATTATCTCTTGGGCAGGGGTAAACCAAGCGGACTTTTGCCTTGGGCCGCCAAGGCGCGGCCAAGCGTTCCCCAAAACGGATCCAAGGCTGGATACACCAGCGGCGCCACCTTGCCGTGGGCGAACACACGCACACCCTCCGCGCGCGGCACGACATCTCCCACCACCGCCGCTTCGATCCCCTTGTCCCCCAGCCGTGCGACCAGAACGTCCGCCTGATGCGGACGGCAGGTCGCCACCAGCGTACCCTCGCTGCTCGCCGTAAAGGGGTCCATCGCGAATAAATCGCAAACGCGCCGCACCACCTCGGGCATCGGGATGCGCCCCTGATCGATCGTCATCCCCACCTCGGCCGCGTCCGCCACCTCCACGAGCGCGCCCCAAAGTCCAAACTCGGTCGCATCGTGCATCGCCGTCACGCCCGCATCGCCCACCCCCACCGCCGCCGCCACACGCGCATCTTCCACCACGGACATCTTCCAGAACAACTCCTCCGCCGCGCGCGCCACCGCCGCCCCGCATGCCGCCGCGATGCGCTCCGGCACCATCACGCCAAGCTGCCCAACCGACTCGATCGCCGCCCCCTTGGTCACGATCACCCGGTCCCCGACCCGCGCCATCGCCGGCGTCACCAGCCCCGCTTCCGGCCCCACGCAAAATACCGTCGCCGCTCCCAGAATCGGATACGCGCACCCTTCGTAACGCCCCGTGTGCCCGGTGACGATGGCAATGCCCGCCGCGTCGCAGGCGCGATGAAAGCCGTCCCAGAATTCCCCGAGATCACCGTCGGACATGTCGAGGGGCAGATTCAAATCGACGCTGGCATAGCGCGGCGCCAACCCGGAAGTCGCCGCATCCGAAGCCACAATGTGCAAGGCAAACCACGCGGCGCGCGCCCACCCATAGGCCGGCACCACGAACAACGGATCGGTCGTCGCCACGAGTACCTGCCCGCCGCCCAGATTCACCGCCCCCACATCCACCCCGTGCCGCGGCCCCACCCGCACCTCCGCCCGCGCACGCCCCAGCCGCGGCCGGATCACCCGCGCAAATACCTCCGGCGAAATCTTGCCGGGTTTGTGTGGTCCTTCATGCATGACGGGCATGCAGCATGGCCGGAATCACACCGCGTGTCGAGTGACGATGCAGCCCGTTTGATTCGCATTCCGAAATCCGAAATCGCGCGTCATACGCGCGATGGCGTCCGTGGTGCGCGTTTGGCTGCCCGACCGCAGGGAGGGATGCGAATTTGGAATGGCAGATTTGCCCCAAGCAGGCGCGCTCCGGACGTGGTGTCATACTCTTTGTATACACCACGTCCGGGAAGCGCCTGGGTGGGGCGAAGATGCCGTTCCAAATTCACACCAAACGCGCACCACATCCGAACCTGTGCCACCTAGTCGTTCCGCCGCCCGCCCAACAGCCCGGCGCGCATCATAAAGTAGATCAACTGCAGCACCGCCGTCACCGCCGCCGCCACATAGGTCATGAACGCCGCATTCAGCACGCGCCCCGCGCTGGCACTCTCCACGCTGGACACAATCCCCGCCGTCACCATCAACCGCTTGGCCCGCGCGCTGGCATCCCATTCCACCGGCAGCGTGATCAGCGCAAACGCCACCGCCGCGCTGAACACAATCACCCCGATCTTCATCATGCCCACCATTCCCAGCGCCCCGCCGATCATGATCAGCCAGACCGCCAGGTTGCTGCCGATGTTCGCCGCCGGCACCAGCGCCGTGCGCAACATCAGCGGCGCGTAGCTCGCCGCATGCTGCAGCGCATGCCCCGCCTCGTGGCATGCCACCCCGATCGCCGAAAGCGAGCTCCCCCCGTACACGTCCGGCGAGAGCCGCAACGTGCGATGCATCGGATCGTAGTGATCGCTCAAGAATCCGCGCACGGGTTCGATGCGCACGTCCGTGATCCCCTGCGAGGCCAGCATCTGCGCCGCCGCCTGCGCGCCGGTCAATCCCGATGACGCAGCAACGCGCGAGTACCGCATGAAGGTGGTCTTCGTCACCAACGCGGCAATCCCGCCCAACACCAACCCCGGAATCATGTATAAAAACCAAGTGGAGTCCATATTCGCTTTCCTTTCGTGCATCGCAAGTCAGCACGCCATGTGCCAACCCAACTCTGCGCCAATTATCAGGAGTTTCGCAAGCGCAACTGGCCAACAATCGGCGCCCCCCCGCGCCAGCCTGTCACGCCCGCTTGACGGCATGGGACAGCCTGACGCAGCACAAATTTTTAAAAACCCGTGATTGCTCCGCCCGCGCCGATGCGCGAAGATGCATCTGAATGACCAAACGCAAAAAACAAAAACCCGCTCCCGGTGCGGCGCTCCCCGTCGATGCCCTGTTCAAGGACAAACGCCCCCGCATCGATGACTTCGATTTCGGCAAGCGCACCGCCGCCGTCTTCGACGACATGCTCGACCGCTCCGTCCCCTTCTACGCCGAAGTCCAGCGCATGATGGGCGAAATGGCCGCCGACTTCGCCGTCCCCGGTACCAACCTCTATGACTTGGGCTGCTCCACCGGCACCACCCTGCTGCAACTCGATCCGCTCGTCGCGCCGGACGTGACCTTCATCGGCACGGATTACTCCGCCCCCATGCTGGACAAGGCCCGCGAAAAACTCACCCACGCCGGATTCAAGCGCCCCCACGAACTCGTCTGCAGCGACCTGAACAAGGGCGTCAGCATCACGAATGCTTCCGTCGTCATCCTGAACCTCACCCTCCAGTTCGTCCGCCCCCTCGGCCGCAACCAACTCATGCGCAGCATTGCCAGCGGCGTCAACACCGGCGGCTGCCTCCTCCTGGTGGAAAAGGTCTTGAGCCCCAACTCGAACCTCAACCGCCTTTTCATCAAGTATTATTACGACTTCAAAAAACGCCAGGGTTACAGCGAAATGGAAATCTCCCAGAAACGCGAAGCGCTTGAAAACGTCCTGATCCCCTACCACGCGGACGAAAACCGCCAACTCCTCCTCGACAGCGGCTTCAGCGCCTGCGAAATCTTTTTCCGCTGGTACAACTTCTTCGGCATGATCGCGATCAAATGAGCACCCCCTCCCCGTCCAATCCCCTCAATCGCATCGCCTGCGCCATCGGCACCTTTTTCTTCCGCTGGCGCAACACGCTCTTCCCCATCATTTTCATCGCCACCGCCCTCGTCGTGCGCCCCGCCCCCTTTCTGAACAATTCCCACGCCGATCTGATCACCACCATCTTGGGCACCCTGATCGCCACCGCCGGCCAGCTCATCCGCTGCGCCACCATCGGGCTGGCCTACATCGTCCGCGGCGGCAAGGACAGGCGCGTCTATGCCGACAACCTCGTGCAGGACGGCATCTACGCCCACACGCGCAATCCCATGTATCTCGGCAACCTCCTCATCGCCGCGGGCTTCTGCCTGCTCTACGGCTCCCCCTGGATGTACGCCGGCGTCTTCCCCTTCTTCTGGATCGTCTACCTCTGCATCGTGCGTACCGAGGAACGCTATCTCGCCCAAAAATTCGGCGCCGATTACGAGCATTACCGCCGCACCGTGCCCGCGTTCTGGCCCCGCACCGCCGGCCTGGTGAATACCCTCGCCGATCACACCTTCAACTGGAAGAAAGTGATCAGCAAGGAGTACGGCACGCTCTTCACCTTTTCCGTCGGTCTCTATGGCCTCCTGCTCTACAAGCGCGGCCTCTTCACCCCCCCGCAATCCTGCTGCCCCCTCCAATACATCCTGCTGCTGACATCCCCCGTCATCCTCTTTTTCGTCGCCTACCTCGCCGCCCGCATCCTCAAGAAAACCGGCCGCCTCGGCCCCCCGTAATTCTGTAGCGTCGCGCGTCCCGCGCGATCTTTCGTTTTGCGCCTTTTTGTGGCCAATCCCCCGGCTTTGGCATGGGCCCTGCGCCACCTATCCCGCATGAACAACTTTTCACGCTCCCTGTATCTTTTCTTGGCAATCGCTGCCTGCCTTTGCACCGGCTGCGCATCAAACTATTCCAAGGTCGTGCGCTTCACCCCCTCCACCCCGTGGGATTCCCGCGGCGCGGCGCAATTGCATGCGGACGTCAATGCCCTGATGCCCTTTGAAGTCGCCCCCGGCGATTTTGTCTCAAACAAAGGCTTCGATGGCCCCAGCTGCTGGGTCTGCCTGGGTGACAACCAGAAAACGGATGCCTTCGTGAAAACGTTGAAACACAGCCCGGCTTGGAAAGTGACCGCCATCAGTTCGGTCCGCACCGATTGCCGCCCGATGTTCGGCCTCGCCTCGGAACCCGGCTCAATGGTCGATGGCCGCACGGTCACCGAACAGAACGAACCCATCCTGGCCCAACGCGCCCACCCCACCCCCGCCCGGCCCTAGTCAGGCCGCGCCCGGCTTTCGCGTCAATTCGCGCCCATTCGCGGTTTCCGAATTCCCCGTCCTACGCCTTCCGCTTCCGCCGCGCCCGCATGAACATGTCCAACTGCTCGTCGCGCACCAGTTCGTAGTTTTTCAGCAGCCGGATCGTCTGCAGCAAATCGGATTTTTCGTAGTTCTTGTTCACGTCCACCCCCGCCACGAGTTCCGCCAATATCGTGCGAAAGGAAATCACCCCGTCAATCCCACGCTCTTTGAGGACGCGAATCGATCGCTCTTTCAACTCCCCCGAGGCTGGCAGATTGGGAATGCACAACACCTTGGCCAGCGACTTGGTCATGTCCGTCGCACCCAATATGCGCGCCGCGAATTTGACGGACTCCGGCAGCGCGAAATGCAAAATCTCCGGCGTCTTTTCGAACGTCGACGCATAGAACCGGTCCGTGTGCCACCCCCGCACCCCCACCACCGCGCGCGCCACCGTCTTGAGATCAATCGCGGTCCACACAAAATTCGCCGGCAATACATGCTCGCGGATCGCCGGATTCACCACCACCAGATCCACTTCCTCATCCGCCTTCTTGGCGCGCCCCGGCACCGTGTACTTGCGCGGCTGGGCCGTCAAATACCCCAGCATCTCAAAATACTCCCGCACCAACGTTTCCGTCACCGCTGACATGCTTAATCCCTCCGAATCCGAAATCGCGCGATTCCGTTCGCGCGATGCTTGCCCGCCGCAGGCGGGGCCACCGAGGCGTGCGTTTGGCTTCCCGACTGCGCCGAGCAGGCGGGATGGCCAAATGGACTGCGTCCTCCTGTAGCCGGGGTCGCCTTGGGCTCCATAGCGTCCTCGCGAAGGAGGCTGACCCCGGCTCCGAGGCCCAAGGTGGCCCGGGCGCTCCGCGCACGGGCAATCCGCCGCATTCGCGTCTATTCGCGTCCATTCGCGATTTTCTATCCAAACACCGCCCCAAACGCCTCCGCCGCCACATCCTCCGGCACCGCATGATCGAACACCACCGCGCCCAGCTTCTGCGCCAGCACGAACCGCGGCACGCTCTGCCGGGATTTTTTGTCCGTGCTCATCGCCGCCCGCAGCGCCACCCAGTCCCCGCCAAACCCTCCCGCCCCCGGATGCACGGGCAACCCGAGATCCTTCAGCAGCCTCGTGAGCCGCTTCGCATCCTCATCCGGAAAACCCGTTTCGCGTCGCGAAAGTTCCGCCGCGTACACCATGCCCAGGGCCACCGCTTCCCCGTGCAACCACCGGTCATAGTGCGCCACATTTTCAACCGCATGCCCCAGCGTATGGCCAAAATTCAAAATCGCGCGCACCCCCGCGTCGCGCTCGTCCACCGCCACCACCTCGGCCTTGATCTCGCAGCAGCGCGCCACGATCGCCTCGAGCACCGTCAAATCCCGCTGCGTGAGCCCCGCCACCTGCTCCTCCAGCTTGCGAAACAGCGCCGCATCCCAGATCACCCCGTATTTCACCACCTCCGCCAGCCCGGACGCATATTCACGGTCCGGCAGCGTCGCCAGCGTGGCAAGATCGGCAACCACCTCGACCGGCTGATAAAACGCCCCCACCAGATTTTTGCCCGCCTTGAGGTTCACGCCCGTCTTGCCGCCCACGGAACTGTCGACCATCGCCAGTAGCGTCGTCGGCAATTGCACGAAACGCACGCCGCGCAAGTACGTGGCCGCCACAAATCCCGCCAGGTCGCCCACCATCCCGCCCCCAAGCGCCACGATGGTCGCATGCCGGTCGAGCCCCGCCTCCACCGCCCGCTCATAAAGCTCCTGCACGTACTTCAAATCCTTGGTGCCCTCACCCGCCGGCACCACCGCGCGCCGCACCTTCATCCCGTAACCCGCCAGCAAGGCCTCGCACCGCGCGCCATAATGCGCATCCACCTGCGCGTCGGATACAATCAGCGCGCGCTGCCCCGCCGCGCCCTCGCGCAAACTGGCAATCTCACAACCCGTCCCGATCCGGATCTCGTAAGACCGCTCATCCAAATCCACATGTACCGTTCGACTCATATTTCCCAGACCTGCATGGCACTCGTCCTAGTAATCCCAACGCGGCCTGTCGCCCGCAACCCAATCGGGGTCGGCGTCGCTATCGGAATCGGAATCGATCCCGATCCCGACGCCGATTCCGACCCCGATAAGATGCACGCATTTGCGTACGATGTTACGATCGAACTGCCTAATCCTAATCGTAATCCTACTCTTCCCCGCCCCCCCAACCCATCCATTCTTCCACTCTTCCAGCCTTCCACTCTTCCTACCCCAACCGCTCCCCCATCTTCAGCCCCCGCCCATGCAAAAACGCATCGCCACCCATCGCCTTGCGCCCCGGCGGCTGCACCTCCAGCAAACGCAACGCACCCTGCCCGCACGCCACCAGCGGCCCATTCCCGCCCACGTCCAGCACGCGCCCCGGCTCGCCCGCCCCATCCGCCACCACCGCGCGATGCACCTTCAGCAACACGCGTTCACCCTCGCCCGGCACTTGGCAAAAACAACCGGGCCATGGGTTGAATCCGCGAATGCGATTATGGATTTCCGTCGCGCCCAAGGTCCAGTCAATTTCCCCGTCCTGCTTGCGCAACTTCGGCGCAAACAAGACCTGCCCCACATCCTGCGGCCGCGGCACGAGATTCCCCGCAACCCAGCCCGTCAACGTCTGCGTCAGCAACGCCGCCCCCGCCTCCGCCAGCCGCGGTTGCAACGTCCCCGCCGTATCCTCGGGCCCGATCGCCACCTCCGCCTGCATGAGCATGTCGCCCGCATCCATCTGCGCGTTCATCAACATCGTGGTCACACCCGTCACCGTCTCCCCGCGCGCAATCGACCACTGGATCGGCGCCGCACCGCGATAGCGCGGCAAAAGCGACGCATGTACGTTGATGCTCCCCCGCGCCGGCAGTTGCAGCAGCGCCTCACGCAAAATCTGCCCGTACGCCACCACCACAATCACGTCCGGCTGCAACACCCGCAACGCCGCCAGGCTTTCGGACGTATTAATCTTTTCCGGCGTGAGCACCGGCAACCCAAGCGCCAGCGCCGCCACCTTGACGCTGCAAGCCGCCACGTCCAGATGCCGCCCCCGCGGCCGGTCCGGCTGCGTCACCGCCGCCACCACCTCAACCCCCGGCATCCCCATCACCGCCCGCAACATCGGGCAAGCAATCTCCGCCGTCCCCATAAATATAATCCGCATCGCCATGCCAAATTCCCGTTCACTTCCTGTCATTGAAGCCGCCACGCCCCCGTGCCGGTTTTTGCCCATCCGAAATCGCCCAAGTCCTCGAAGGGCGAGGCGTTCGTGGTGCGCGTTTGGTTGCCCGGCCGCAAGGCCGGGATGCGAATTTGGAATGGCAGATGTGCCCCAACCGGGTTCGTTTCGGAGGCGGCGCTGGGCTCCGGTCCGCGCCGCCGCCGAAACGAGCCCGGGTGGGGTGCAGATGCCGTTCCAGACTTGTCCGCTGAAAGCGTGATTCGCACCAAACGCGCAACACATTCCTACCAGCCGCCCAGCCCCGCCTCACCGCAACAGCGCATCCAGCGCGCGACGCGAGGACGCCTTGACCCGCCGATGCAAACTCCGCCCCCGCGCATCAATCGCCACCACCGCCTCCACATGCTCCGCCTCCAGCATCCACATCGCATCCGCCGCGCCAAATTCCTTCAAAAAATGCACGCCGCTGACCCCGCGAATACACTGCGCCAGCTTACTCGCCGCGCCGCCCACGGTTTGCAAATACACGCAGCCAAAGCGCGCGCAGGCCCGCCGCGTCGCCTCGCCAAAGCCACCCATGCCCAGCAACACCCGCACCCGGTAGCGCGCGATAAACTCCGGCACATACATATCCACCAGCACCGAGGCCGACGGCCCCGCCGCCCGCACCACCCACTGCGCCCCCTCGCGCACGATGATCGGACTGCAAAAATAAATCGCGACCTGCTCCAACTTCACCGGGCTGGCCGTGCCGTCGAGCAGCGCCTGCTGCACCCGGCAACGCGCCGTGCACATGCTCCCCGACACCCTCACCCGCTCCCCCGCCCGCAACCCCGCAACGCTCTCCGCCGTGAAGGGCCCCTTGAGTTCGTTCCGTTTCACAAACACCTCTCCAGGATGCGCCGCCCGCTATTCACTCTCGTCGATGTCATCATGGGCTTGCCGGGGATTGAGAATCCAGATGTAAACACACTGCTTCTCTGCGCGCAAAATAGCATTTGGCTTGACCGTGCAAAAGTAGCTTCTGACTTCCTCGTCAACCATCATGCGTAGCGCAAAATCATCGAGAATCGCGTAACCGGATAATGCCTCGATGTCGGCCCGGCAGCGCGTCAAGCCAGCCGTGGTATAGGGCGGCGCTGGCCAGATGTCTCCCGGAAAACCGGAATAACTGATGGGCGTGTACCATTTCGTCCCCACCATGCCGGACAGATAGATGTCATGCAAGGCGGGAAAAGCGGACAGAACATCGAAATGGTGGCTTGCACCAGACTGGCCGGTTTCGCGTTCGCGCACCAGGGCATACGCCTCCCTCCACGGCGGGGTCGGCGCCGTCATCCCCAACGGGTATTCGGCCCGCGACGTGATGATAATGGGGCCTTGAATCAGCGGCAAAACCACCAGTGCTCCAAGCGCCCACGGCGCGACACGCCGGCCCTTGGGCGATGTAAAACCGCTCCAGAGATTCGCCATGCCGATCGGAAATAATAGACAGACGCAGACTGAAAACAGGAACGCATAGCGATCGGCATACAAATGCGTGCGTGTGCCAATGACCAACAGCATTGCAAAGGCCGCCAACGCAACCGGCCGGGTAAACCAGCCATGGCGGCGCCACGGCGCCAGAGCGACCGCAGTCGGTACGGAAATCCAACCGTACTCCCGCCAGAAAGCTTGTGTATACAAGGGGAGATATCCGGTCCCCGATGTGCTCACGATGTCCCCAAGGGTCGAGAAGATGCTGGAGTTCGTGTTTTCGGCAGCGGCGGAAATGGCCACGACGGCAAGCGCTCCGCTCGCCAAGGTCACGCCCGCAATTCGCCAATGGTATCTCCCTTGCGCGAGGATCAGAAACAAAAGGGTGAGCGGAGCGAGATAACCCACCCGGTGCGTAAATGCGCCAAGCACGGAAAATATGATCGCGGCGGCCAGTTTCCACCGCCGCCGCTGTTGCGTCCACAATACACCCACCAGAAGCGTCAATAGGAAGTAGAACTCCACAAAAATATAGGGGCGCGCTTGTCGGCTCCAGGCAATCTGCTCCTGAAAAAATGCCAGTCCGAATGCGGCCAGCAGGGCTGGAACTACCTGCCCTGTGACCAGCCGGATAATCGCGCATGTCATGGCGATGCAGAGCGTGCCGGCAAGCGCGGCAGGAACCCGCCCATTCATCTGGGGATCAGGTGTAAAAAAACCGCCCAGCGCCTGAAGGTATACCGCCGGAAAGGAATCCCAGCACACGTTCCCGTTCGGTAGTAATGGCACCCCGAATTCGCGCACGCCTGTGCATTGCAGCACCGTCGCCGCCTCATCCATCCACAACCCCGGCGTATCAAGCCCCCGCAACCGCAGGTACCCGCCCCAGAAAACCATGCCCGTGAGCGCGCACCAGAAAAAGATTTTTCCCCCGCCCCCACTCTGGGACATGCGCCGCTGGACAGGTGTTACCATGTTCGGATGCGATAAAACACCCGCTCAACGGCTTGGGTATATGAGGCGCTCCACAAGAATAACGGTCGATACAGATATCCGCCATAGCCATGGGCATAGCCATAACCAAAGGTGGCACTATAGCCGAAGCCAAAGCCGTACCCGATCCCCACGCCATCTTCATAGCGATACATGGTTGCCCAAGCCTGATTGACCAGATCGGCGATGGTTTCAATATCGAACCGATCGCTTTCCATAAGATCGGTGACCCGAAGTTCGATGTTGGTTTGATCGGTCAGCCAAAGGTCATCCACGTAAATCTCAACGCCAGCGCCATGGCAGACCGGCGTCATCGCGCACAAGGCGACCAAGCGCAAAACCCACCCCATCCACGAGACTCGTACGCACCCGTCCATATTATGGCTCCACCCTAATACAACCACCGCTCCACCCCGCCCGTGGGCCCCAGCAAGGCCCCGCGCCGGCGGAACATCCACCCCATGAAGGAAACCGTGACAAAGTACGATGAGGGCAAGCGGCTCAAGGAGTCAATGCAGACCCCCAGCAGCGTCGTCCCGCCCCCCAGCCCCATCGGGCCGATCCCCAGCTTGCGCGCATCCTTCAAAATCTGCTGTTCAAGCCGCGCCAGCGCCTTCACCGGCGATCGGCTGCCCACGCGCCGCAAGTATTGCACCTTGGATTGCGCATAGCCTGTGGCGCGGTCACCGCCAATGCAAATCCCCAGCACGCCCGGCGAGCACGGATTCCCCTGCGCCCTCCAGATGGCATCCAGAATGCAGCGGCGCGCCCCCGCCAGGCTGCGGTCCGCCTTGAGTTCGCTGTCGGGCAGCGCATATTGCCGCCCCTCGTTTTCCGAGGCCGCGCTCTTCATGATCAGCCGTACGTCCACCGTCTTGCGCGCCCCCTGCTGAAAAAACATGACCGGCGCCGAATGCGCCACATTCGTGACAAACGTCGCCCCCGAAACCGCGTCCAACGTGTTCTGCCGCAAATACCCATGGCGCGTCGCCTTCGCCACCACGCTCTGCGTCCGCGCCGCAAGGGCATTCGTGTCGAATCCCACGGGCACGCTGAAATAAAACTGCAAGGTGCCCGTGTCTTCGCACAAGGGCACGTCCTTCTCGCGCGACAAGCGCACACTGTCGAGAATGCTTTCCAGCGCCCACGCCGCATGCGAGCCGCGCTTCTCAGCCTGCAAGGCACGCCGCAGCGCCAGCTCCACATCGGTCGGCAGATCGGTCGACGTCCGCCGCAACAATTCGAAAAGATTTTTTTCCCACCGGCTCATGGCGCAAATCACCGCAAATGACGCAGGGCCTCCACCACAATCCACGTGTCGTTCGACAACATCAAATAGGCATCATACGTATGCAGCAGCGTCGTCCACTGCATGTGCCGCAACTCGCCTTCGTATTCAGGAATCTGCGCACGAATGGCGTCGACCACCAGCATCGCATTTTCAACCCCGGGCTTGAGCGGGCCGATAATCTCCTCCCGCTGCGGGCTTTCACCCATCGTCCACACAAGCCAGCCCGCATCCCGCCCGTTCCACGATTGCAACGCGTTGTTGCTGATGCATCCCATCAAGGCCATCGCACAACCAAGCGCCAAGCCGTTTTTCATGCGCCACGCCCCGCCCGCGCCCGCAGTTGTTCCACCACCTCATCCGGCACGTGCAACGACCCAAATCCGCGCCCCAGCTTGATCCCCGGATTGCCGCTGCCGTGAAAATCAGACCCCCCGGTCGCCACCAGACCCCACTCGCGTGCCACCGCCGCAAAAAGCCCCTCTTGCTCCGGCGCGTGCGTGGAATAATAAACCTCGATCCCCCCCAGCCCGATCTTTTTCAATTCGCCAATTTGCTGACGCAACCGCTTGGTCGATAGATCCAGCGTCCCCGGATGCGCCAACACCGCCACCCCGCCCGCCTCGGTGATCAGGCGAATTGCGTCCGCCGGCGCAAACCGGAACCGCTCCACGTACGCCGCCTTGCCCCGCGCCAAAAATCGCTCAAACGCCTTTTGCTTGTTGTTGACGTACCCGCGCGCCACCATCGCCTGCGCAAAATGTGGCCGCCCCACCACGTCCTCCCCAGCATTGGCCGCCACCTCTTCCCACGTCATCGCAAATCCCAGCTCATGCAAACGCCCCAGAATCAGCCGGTTGCGCTCCTCCCGTCCCGTGCGAATATGCGTCAGCGCCTCCTGCAACCCGCCATGGGCGCAATCGATGAAGTACCCAAGCAAATGCATCGCCCCCCGCTCAACCTCGGCGCTGATCTCGACCCCGGGAATCGCCAGCAACGGCGTGGTTGGCGGCAACGCCGCGCAGGCCTCCCGCAACGGCCCCACCCCTCCGGTGCCATCGTGATCCGTCAGCGCCAGCGCCGTAAGCCCCGCTTCAACAGCACGCGCCACCAGCTCGGCGGGCGTCAAACTCCCATCCGAGTAGGTGGAATGGCAATGCAGGTCGATCATCGAACGTGTCCTAATTTTCGAACCCCATCGGGGTCGGCGTCGCTATCGGAATCGGAATCGATCCCGCTTCCGCACCACCCAATCACGTCCCCATCCGGTAACAACCCCGGACGGTTTCAATTGTCGTACGCTGCAAAAATCCCGCAATCGCTGCGTCATAGCACGCCGTGTGCGCAAACGCCTTTTGCGCCAGCCGCCAGCGCGTGGCCAGCGAAAGCGCCCCCCCACCGGCCCGCAGTTCCGCCAGGATCGCGCCGTAATCAGCCGGATCCGTCACCGATGCCACCCGTAAAAAATTCTTCGCCGCCGCCCGCACCATGCAGGGCCCGCCAATGTCAATATTCGTGCGCGCCTGCTCCGCCGTCACCCCCGCCTGCGCCACCGTCTTCTCGAAGGGATACAGATTGACGATCACCATGTCGATCGCCTCCCCGCCCGCGCGCATCAGATCATCGCGGTGCGACGGATTGTAGGTCTCACTCAACAGCCCCAGATAAATTTTAAAATCCAACGTCTTCACCAACCCGCCCTGCATCTCCGGCTGGCCCGTGTAATCCGACACCGCGTTGAGATGCCGCGCCGCCCCCTCCGCCCCCAGTAAATCAGCAATGGTCTTGTGCGTCCCGCCCGTCGAGTATAACCGGATCTCCGGATTGGACCCCACCAGCGCCGGCACCAGCACATCCAACCCGGCCTTGTCCGACACGCTGATCAGCACATGCCGCACCGCCACCGCATCATCAATCCGCTCCACAATGTTCAACGCCATGGCATCTTCCCCAAAATTGAATCTTCTCCAACTCGCCCTCCTTGGCCCGCCGTAGCCTCTTGGCGAAGGCGGCTCACCGATTCGGCCACGATCATGACCTCCGCGGCCTCCGCGCCTCCGCGTGAAATCCTCCCCGCCCCCCATTCTGCCGATTTCCCCAAAAATTCAAACTTTCTTTTCCCCCCCGCCCCCCGTAGCTTCCCACCCATGCTTCGCCTCGCCATCGAAATGAGTACCCGCGCCGCCAGCCTCGCCCTCGGCGAAAACGGCGCCTGCCACGCGAAATTCGCCTGGGATCAACGCGACCGCCCCCACCAACTCGTCTTCGATATGCTGCCGGGATTTTTCCGCGATGCCGGCATCCGCCCCGCCGACATCGGGGATTATGTGGTCGGCATCGGCCCCGGCTCGTTTTCCGGAACCCGCGTGGCCCTCGCCGCCGCCAACGGCCTGGCCCTCCCCGGCCACGTCCCCGTGCATGGCCTGCCCAGCACCGCCGCCCTGGCCTGGGATGTCCTCAATTCCGCTTCAACCGATATGTCCGAGGTGGGGCGCGGTTTACCCGCCGTGGCGGGCGTCCCGCCGAGCCGCCAAAACGTCGCCATCGTCGGCGACGCCCGCCGCAACCGCTGCTGGGTCGCCCGCTATCAACTCAAAGCCGCCCATTTGGAAACCATCGCCGAACCCGCCCTGCACCCCCTCGACGCCCTCCCTGCCCTCCTGCCCCCCGACATCACCGTCGTCTCTCCCGACTGGGAACGCCTAAAGCCCATCCTGGAAACCATCGCCGAAGGCCGACGCGTGCTGCGCGAACCCCGCACCCCCACCGCCACCGCCCTCCTCGCCCTCACCACCCAATACGAGCTCGCCCGCAAACCACTCCCCCCTCCCCAACCGATCTACCTTCACCCCCCCGTGTGATTGTACAGAGCCTCAAATGCTTCCGACATGTAGGGGCTTCGCTTGCGAAGACCTGTTCCGAATTTGTGGGACTGGAAACCGCAGATTAATGATTGATGAGTTCAGAATGTTGAAGGATCAGGATTGCCGACGATAGATTATCCGCCAGCACCCCCGACACCGGAAACTGGCACGTCGCCACCGTCAATGTGCCAATCTGCAATCCGCCCTCACTTCACCTCAAACGCCCCGATATCCGGCGCCGCGCCTGTAAATTCTTCGTTGAAGCCCCGAATCACCACGCCGCGGTCAATCAACGGACTGCCGGGCGCCGGCCGCAGGTCGCCCAGCTTGCTGTCTGGATAGTTCGGATAAAGCCCGTCGCCATACTTGGCCAGGTCCGGCGTGGCGGCAAACATCGGATCCACATACATCCCATGTTTCTCCTGCCCGGACACGGCCCGAAATTCCTCGATGGTCATGCAAATCTGGCCCATCCATGTGAACTTGCGCGGCGCCAGATCGTTGATGTGGTAGTAGCAGTTGTAATCCAATTCGTGATTGGGCCTGCCGCGATGCACCGCGAATTCCGATCCGATGAATGCATTGTTTTTCAAGACGCGATTGCGATCCACCAATTCTTCGGCGTTAAACCGCACCATGGTCGCCTCAATACTCCCCAGCATGGTGTAGCCCGCGTTATTCCAGATATAGGTCCATCCCACCGAATCCGACCCCACGCTCATTTTTAAAAACAAGTTGTGATACGTGCAATCGTTGCGCGTCACATACACCGGCCCACGCTCCACCGGCGCCAGGCTGATCGCCGAGTGCGCGTTGCGGATGCGGTTTCCATGCACGCGCATGTTGATCCCACCGCCGTCCATCTCCAGCCCGTCGTCGCCCACGTTCCACATGTCGTTGAACATCACATCCGTATCGCGGTGCATCCCCAGCTCGTCGGGATGCAGCCAGCTTTCCACGTTGATGCAATCGAACCAGTCGTGAACCTTGTTGTGGCAGAAACTGTTGCCCCGCCCCGCGCCGAACACAATGATGCCCTGGCGCGCATACGGCGAATACTTGATCGAATTCCACGAAAAATCCTGGATGCCGGGCTCGGCCACAAGGTTGTTCCAGACCGCGTTGTTGTCCGTGGTCTCGGTCTTGATGAAAATGCCCTGCTGCGTGTTGTGCACATGGTTGCCATAAATCACATTGCCCACCGCGTTCGGCCCGCTGATGCGAATGCACGCATTGCCGTAGTAGCGCACCTCGAAGCCCGAGATGACGACGTACCGCGACCCTTCCAACCAGAACCCGAACGCGTGCAGCGCCACATTATAGGTATGCGCGCTGGCCGCATTCGCGTCCCCCGTGCGCACATATAACTTTTTCTTCTCGGCATCGTAGGCCCACACACGCTTGTTGCTGAACTCGTCGGCGCGCAGCGCGTCCAGCGTGGGATATTTGTACATGCGCTTGCCGTCCTGCGCCACGTAGCCTTCGCTCTCCGGCGCCATCTCCGTGCTGATCGCATAGATCCCCGGCTCCACCTGGCTCCATCCCGCTCCGGGACGTATCACCCGCGACCCATCGAGCACCGGCTTGTGCCCCGGCGCCGCCGTGATCACCACCGGCTTGCCCTCGACTCCCTTTTTGTATTCCAAATGCACGAATTCCGGATACACCCCGCTCATCGCATAAATCGTGTCGCCCGCATGCACCCCTTCCGCCGCCTTGCTTAAGGTCTTGAAGGGCGCTTCCCGCGTGCCGGGATTGTCGTCCTTGCCCAGCGTGGGCGACACGAACAACGTCCGCCCCGCCGCCGTGGTCAACACCAGCTTGCGCGTGCGCGTCTGCGCCAGCCGTGGCTCGGGCAACGGCGCCGGGTCGGACAGTTCCAACCGCACCTCGATGGCCTCGTCCTGCTCCAGCGGCCAGATGCTGGCCCACATGCGCTGCCGCCCGCGATCGATCGTGACGTCCACCCCGTTGCGCCAGGCCGGCTCCCCTACGCGCCGCCAGCTCATCACCGCCGTCGCATTCGTATCGGCATCGCCTTGAAATGGAAGTTCCAGCCCCACCGCCGAGTAGGTGGGATAAAGCTCCAACGCGCCGGGCACAACCGTCGTCGCCTCCTGCACCGGCACCGGCTTCGGCGCCTGGGTCGTCGTGGGGGCCCGCGGTGGCGGCCTCGTCGTGGTGGCCACCCCCGGCGCGGGTTGCGACAGATCGGGTCGTTGTGGTGGCCCGGGTGGATGCGTCTGCTCGTAGCGCGCCCGCAGCACGATCAACAGCACGACCACGATCACCACGAACCAGGCGAATTTCTTCATACGGCCTCCCGCATCCCGGCCCCCCGGAAACGCAATGAATTTAGGGAAAGCCGGATATTAGCGCGATTTTTCAACGAAAACACAAGGGCAAAGGGGCCGTTCGCGGACGGATGAATATCGAATATCGAACAGGGAACCGCAGAACGTGGAAGTTTTCGTCACTTCTACATTCTACATTCCTTGTTCGATATTCTGCGGTTCTCCGACCAAGTAGGGCGGGGCCGCTGGACCCGCCGCACTGTCGTGGCCGCGCGCCGGTCACCCCCCCGCCGGAAGCCACCCACCCGCCAAAACCTCGCCAGCCACCCGCACCACATAATCCCCGCCCGCCC
>CAMFEP010000029.1 GCA_945949405.1 Kiritimatiellales bacterium | reverse complement strand
AGCTGGCGCGCCCTGCGGCAAATTCGCGCAACGGTTGCCCCGAGGAGGACACCGGCGCTTGCCTATTCCGTTCTCCGTGCCTCCAGCGTAGCGAGTGGTGAATCCGGGTCCGGCTTGCGCCAGTATTCGGTTCCGTATGGCTTCGACGTTTGGACTTTGCGACATTCATCTTATTTCCCCCAGCGTTCGTGCCAGAGTTGGAAGGCGAGGAGGGTCCAGAGGAGTTTGCGCTGGTCCTGGCGGCCGGACATGTGGTCGTCGAGCAGGTGGCGCACGGCGGCGGGGTTGAAGAAGCCGTCGCGCTTCAGGCGCGATTCCGAGAGCATGTCTTCCGTCAGGGGGCGCAGGGGGCCGGTGAGCCATTTGGCCACGGGCATGTTGAAGCCCTTCTTGCCGCGTTTGAGGACCTCGTCCGGGACGCGGCCCTTGAGGCACTGGCGCAGCAGGAACTTGCTGGTCAGGCCATGCAGTTTAAACTGGTGGGGCAGGGAGGCGACGTATTCGACCAGCGAGTGGTTCAGGAAGGGCACGCGCACTTCGAGGGAGTTGGCCATGCTGGCGCGGTCCACCTTGGGGAGGATGTCGCCTTCGAGATAGAGCTTCATGTCGCAGTAGAGGACCTGATTCAGCGGTTCGCGGGCCTGGCAGTTCTGGAGGTGGCGGTAGGCCACGTCGTAGGTGTCCTTTTCCTGGAGGTGGGCGCCGGGCACGAGCAGCAGGCGTTTTTGTTCCGGGGTGAAAGAGCCGAGCCAGCGGTGGTGGCGCACGACGAGGGGGACGCCGCGGCCGCCGATGAAGCGGCGGATTTTGAAATCGAGGCTGATGTTGTCGTAGGAAACCGGCAGGCGGTTGACGAGCCAGGGGATCAGGCGCAGGCGCACGGGGCTGGGGACGAGGCGCTCGTAGTATTCCACGAGGCGGTGGGCTTTGAGGGTCGGGTAGCCGCCGAACATTTCGTCGCCACCGTCGCCACCGAGGGCGGCCTTGACGAAAGTGCGCGTGAATTGGGAGAGCAGGAAGGTGGGCACGAGCGAGGAATCGCCGAGGGGTTCGTCCATGTAGTTGGCGATTTTGGGCATGAGGTCCACGGCGGTGGAGGGCGTGAGCTTGAGTTCGTGGTGGTCCGTGCCGAGGTGCCGTGCGACCTGCTGGGCGTATTGGGACTCGTCGAAGGAGGGGTCGTCGAAGGTGATCGAGAAACTTTTGACGTTGCCCGGCGACAGCTCGGTCATCAAGGCGGCCACGGCGCTGGAATCGATGCCGCCGCTCAAGAGCACGCCGATGGGCACGTCGCTGATCATTTCCTTCTGCACGACCTCGCGAAAGATTCGGGAAAGTTCCTCGGTATAATCCTGCAGGCGCCTGGGTTGTACGCCCTCGCTGCGGGCGAGGTTGATGTCCCAATATTGGCGCAGGTGGGGTTCGCCGCCGAGGGTGTAGGTCAGGAGATGGCCGGGGGGCAGCTTGGAGATGCCCTGGAAAATCGAGCGTGGGGTGGGCACATACTCGAAGCTCAGATATTCATTCAGGGCGACGAGGTCGATCGAGCGCGAGACGCCGGGGTAGGCGAGGATGGCCTTGATTTCCGAGCCGAAGATAAGCGTGCCGTTCTGCCGGGTGTAATAGAGCGGCTTGATGCCGGTGCGGTCGCGCGCGAGGAGCAGGCGGCGCTTGGGACCGTCCCAGATGGAGATGGCGAACATGCCATTGAGGTGTTCGAGAAACTCGTCGCCGAATTCCTCGTAGGCGTGGACGATGACCTCGGTGTCGCTTTTCGAGGCAAAGCGGTGGCCGCGGCGCTGGAGCAGGGTGGTCAGCTCGCGGTAGTTGTAGATTTCGCCGTTGAAGGCGACCCAGATCGTCTGGTCTTCGTTGCAGAGGGGCTGGTGGCCGCTTTCGAGGTCGATGATGGAGAGGCGGCGTGCGCCGAGGGCGACGGGTCCTTGGGCATGGATGCCCTGATCGTCCGGGCCGCGGTGGGTGATTGCGCGGCACATCGCGTCGGCGATGGAGGCATCCGCCGGGCGGGCGGGGTCGGCATGCACAAATCCGGCAATTCCACACATTTGCGAAGGTTCTTTCCGATGGGCCGAGCATGCCGCGTGGCACAGGCCACGATGGCGGATATCAGTATCGGGGAGGCGTGCGAATGGTGTCAAGTGGCGCGGTGGGGGGAGATTGACGGGAGGTTCGCTCGGGGTCGGTATCGGAATCGGGGTCGAAACCGGTGCAACCCGGGGGCACTCTCGAGCGGACTTGCGCATAAAGGATTTTCGATTCCGATACCGAGTCCGACTCCGACCCCGAAAGCTGAAAGGCGTTCGATGTGTTTACCTTGAATTGCGGGCCGGGTTCTATTGACACACCCCGTGGCCCTTGGCAGTATGGGCGTACCCTGCTTTTACAAGGTGTTGGAGTTGGTTTGACGTGTCCATGATTCGCAATATTTTCGTTCGACGCGCCTGCGTGCCGGCCGTGCTGGTGATGCTTTCGCTGGCGGGCTGCTCACGTGGCGTGGCCTGGATGGACAAGCAGGACCAGGAGATGCCGCTGGTCCAGCGCGCCGCTGCCCGTGCCGCGGAAGGCGATGTAGAATCCGCGATCCGCCTTTATATGAAGGCGCTCGACCAGGTCCCCGGGGCGGCGCGTGCGCATTTGGACCTCGCGTTTCTGCTGCAGGATACCCGCAAGGATTACATCGGCGCGATTTATCACTATCACCGCTATCTCGATCTGCGCCCGGACACGGAAAAGCGGGCATTGGTTGAGGAACGGGTCCGCAAAGCAGAACAAATGTTCGTGGCGGATATTGCCGGCCCGGACCGCATGGCGGATAAAGTGGAGGCGCTTGAGCGCGAGAACGAGGTGCTCCATGTGCAAGTGGGCGAGCTGCGCAAGCGCGTCATCCAGCGGACGTCCGCGGTGGTGACGCCGGAGGCGGAGGCGGTGGAGGCGCAGCAGGCCGCGGCGGCGGTGACGCGTCCCGTGCACATCGCGGGGCGGGCGGCGGCGGTGAACACCTATCAGGTGAAGCGGGGCGACACGCTCACGAGCATTGCCGCGGATATTTATGGGGACGGCAACCGCTGGAAAGAAATTCAAATGGCAAACTCCGATATTCTGGGAAACGCGAGCCAGGTCAAGGTGGGGCAGATTTTGGTCCTTCCCTGACGGCGGGCTAGATCAGGCAGGTACATCAGCATGGGCACGGATTTTTTCGATCACGATTTGCACAGCGAACGCCGCGTGCCGCCGGTTGCGGCGGACGACAGCGAGCCGGGGCCGGACACGATCAGCGCGCACGCCATCAGCCGGCTGGTGGTGCAGAAGCACGAGCGGACGAACCAGATGGCGGGGGCCGCGCAGGAAATCGAATTGCTGCGGCTGCGCCAGCGCGAGCTTGAGAAGGAAAAGGAAGCTCTCGAAAACCTGACGAACAAGCAGGAAACCTACGAGAAGACCAAGCAGGACGTGCTGGACGCGCTCGAGCGCAGCCTGGTGATGTTCGACAAGCAGGCGGCGGAAGCCATGCGCGCGGCAGATCTGATCGCCACGGTGCGCAAGCGCTTTGAGGAATCGTTGCAGGAAATTCGCGGGATCGACGAGAATGGCTGGGTGGGGCAGGGGTTCGACGGCGAGCTGACCAAGGCGCTCGCGGTGGTTGAGCAGGCCCAGGCGCAATACAAGAAGGGCATGTCCAAGGTGACGGCCTCGAGCTGGTTTCGCGCGAGCGAGTCGGCGGCGTTGGAAGCGGCGGAGCCCGCCGTCGCGGGGCTGGCGGGTCAGCAAGGGTTTGGGGCCTGGCTCAAGGCCGGCGTTGCGTTCAGCCTGCCCATTGTGGTGGTGATCATCGGATGTTTTGTGGCGTGGGTGCTGATGGCTGGTGGCAAGCCCTGATGTGCGCGAATTCACCACGGAGGCACGGAGACACGGAGGCGGGGCAAAGATGACGACGGCCGCGACACCGATTTCGAAGCGCATCCGGGAGTTGGAAAAAGAGCTTTCGAAGGTGGATGACAACATCCGCAACCTGTCGCGGTCGATGGGCAAGTCCGCCACGGCGGATAAACCCGCCACGGCGGGCAAGCCCAACTACAGCCCCGGCGCGATCAAACTGCCTCCGCTCGTCGATCCGCTGGTGGATGACCGTCCACCGGTTTTATCCACGTCACAGGCACCGGTGCGGCCACCCCGGGATGATCGCTTTCGGGATTATCTGTCCACCAGTTTGGAACGTCCCTCGGTGCCGTTGCGGTACGAACGTTCCGTCCAGCGCAACAAGGCCATCGTCACCTTGTGCCTGGTGGTGGTGGTGCTCTTCTGGATTCTGCATCATGTGTTGCTGTAGGATGGCCATCGAGTTAGTGGGGTAGGGCGCGATCGCTGGGCGCGCCGTCCGAATTATTCCGGCGGGTCCGGCGGCCCCGCCCTACCCATTGGGCCAGAAGGCAATTACAGCGCGCGGATGATGGAGACGAAAGTCTTGTCGCGGCGGGCGAGGGGGGCGGTGACGGTGCGCTCTTCCACCACGGTGCCGTTGTTGCCCTTGAGCACGATGCGGTAGCTGGCGAGGTTGGCGGGGCAGGGGACGCGCGCGACGGCGAGCCATTGCGGCAACGTTTCCCAGCGCCGGTCGTCGGGCACTTCGAGCGCAAACAAGAGCAGGCGCACCAGATCCCCCAGGGCATCGTCCTGGGTGGCCGCGAGTTGCGCGGCGGTTTCCTTGAGCGCGATGCGCGTGGTGGTCTTGATGGTCTTGCGGGTCGCAAGCACTTTTTGCGTGGCGGCATGGAGACTGTCCGTGCGCGAGAGGATGTAGCTGCGTCCGAGATAGCGGTCACCCGCGTAAATTTCCGCATAGGGCCGGTCTCCCCAGCGCAGGTTCGATCCGGAATAGCCGCGCACGGTCGGGCCATGCCCGATCGAGACCAGGCAGATCAATTCGCCATCGCCCTTGGTGGTCTCGGCGGCGGAGGCCAATTCCACCCCATCCGCCGTCGCGTTGGTGTTTGCCGGGGGGGGGCCTAGTTTTCCCGATTTGGGATCGATCGTGCAGAACGATTCGATTTCCGAGGCCTGGCGGTATTGAAACGCGGCGCCATCCCAGTCGCGCATCAGCTCCAGGCTGAATCCGGCGACATAGCGGCTGTAGGGATCGTCCGGGTAGTCGCCGCGATTTTCAACGCGGCGGATGAGGGCGCGCCCCTCGACGGCGGCATCCTGCCAGAGGCCCAAGGCCATGAAGCTTTGGGAGGCGAAGGCATGCAACAGCACGCGTTCGTAGGGCGCGCCGCAATAGGCGAGGACGTTGTCGTTGACGAGCATGCTTGTGGTTTCGCGGGAGACGCTCTTGATGTCGAGTTCGTCGGCGAGGGCCTTGGCGCGCAGCCAGTCCTCGATGGAGTCGGCGTAGTTTGCGCGGGTCTGGTTGATCGTGCCGCGCTCCATGAGCACGAGCACGCGGTCGGTGTCGTTGCCCGGCAGTTCGGCGAGGTTCGTGGCGCTGGCGTCGAACTGGCCCTGGTAATACTGGGTGCGGGCGGTGGTGAGCGCGGAAGATGCGCAGCCCGCGCCCAGCAGGGGGAGGATCAGGAGGGCCGTGACGCTGGCAACCCGCCGTGCCCGGAGTGCTGTGCGTTTGGCGTTCATCTGTTGAGCGGGGCCGCAGTCTGCGTGGCCACAGGGCGGCCAAGCGGCCGCCCCTCCCGGTCGCCGTCGGGTTACGGGCGATCGCACGACACAAACAAACTTACCAGCCCAGCACCGGCTTGCTTCCACGGCGCAGGCGGTCCAGTTGCTTGCGGCAGGTGATCAGCCCGGTTTCGAGATCGGTGATTTCGGTTGTGAGCTGATAGTAGGTGTCCACATCCTTCTTGAGGCGGATGCCTTTGGCTTCGTCGTGCGAAATTTCGATCAGCGAGCCGGTGATCATGTACTTGGCGCCGAGCTGGCGGCCGATGGCGACCTTGGTTTCCTCCGTGGCATTCGCGAGTTGATAGCCCTGTTCCTTGAGGAGGTCGTCGCGGCGGCTGGCGTTGATGAGGCGGATTTTGCCGGCGTCCATCAGCTTGGTCGTGATCGTGTCGGTGATGGCCTTCATGTCCGCATGGGTTTCCGTGCGGTTTTCAATGCCCATGTCCACGACGATGGGCTGCTCCTCACCCGCGGGGGGGAAGGGGTGGGCCATCAGCGCCTGGGCCATGCCATCCGACCAGGTGATCAGGTCACGCTGGTCGTAGCGTTGGGTGAGTGAACTGGCGCCGGTGGGGTCGGCGTCCTTGACGGACATTGAACAGCCGCAGACGGCAATGGCAACCAAGCCAAACGCACTCAAACGGAGGATGGATTTCATGGTGGACTCCTTATTCGTTCCTGATGGTATGACGATCCGACCGCAGAATATATTCAATCGGGAGGGGCTGCGTACTTGCAGCCCTTGAGGGCGGCCAGGCGGCCGCCCCTCCCGCCAGCACCACACGACAAGACTATCAAAGCTGGTTCTGCCGGTAAACAGTTCTTGTTTCAAGGAAAAGCGCCCGCTAGTTTGCTGAATTCGAGCAACGGAATGCCCGCGCGCGGAGCGCCCGGGCCACCTTGGAGCATGCAGGCAGCAAGCGGAGGAGCAGGTGGTTATCAAACCATGAGCGAAAAACAGGCACAAACGGGTGGCATTGACGTGCGCTATGTGGCGAATCTGGCGCGGCTGGCCCTGACCGAGGAGGAGATCGCCACGTTCCAGGGACAGTTGTCTCAGATCGTGGAGTATGTACAGGCCATCGACCGGCTCGACGTGACCGGCATCGAGCCCACCTCGCACGCCTTGCCGCGCTACAACGTATTCCGCGCGGACGAGGTTCGCCCCTCGCTCGACCGCGATACGGTGCTGCGCAATGCGCCGTCCAGCCGCGATGGGCAATTTATTGTGCCGAAGATCGTGGAGTAGGCACGACATGTGGAAAATCCCAAATCCGAAATCCGAAACAAGTACGAAATCCGATTCGGAAATCGGCAAACACGCCATTCGTGCCCATTTTTCGGTTTTTGAATTTCGAATTTGTTTCGGATTTCGGATTTCGAGCTTCGGATTTGGAGCGTCGGCATGAAGCTCAATCTTTCGACACTGACCGTATCCGACGCGCTCGCCCACATGGCCAGTGGGGATTTTAAATCCATCGACCTCGTCGAGGCATTGGGGGCGGCAATTGCGGTGCGCGATGGGGAACTGGGGGCGTATGTGTCCGTCGATCTTGCCGGGGCGCGGGCCGAGGCCGAGGCGGCGGATCGTGCGCGCGCGGCGGGCAAGGCCGGGCGCCTGTGTGGAATTCCGATTGCGATCAAAGACGTGCTCAACGTGCGCGGCCAGCCCTGCACCTGCGCGTCGAAAATTCTCGATGGTTACGTGGCGCCGTATGATGCCACGGCGATTGCGCGGCTGCGCGCCGAGGGCGCGGTGTTCTTGGGGCGCACGAACATGGATGAATTCGCCATGGGCGGCAGCACGGAAAATTCGGCGATCAAGCGTACGCGCAATCCGCGCGCACTGGATCGCGTTCCCGGCGGCTCCAGCGGCGGTTCGGCGGCGGCGGTGGCGGGCGGGCTGGCGCTGGCGGCGCTGGGCACGGATACGGGCGGGTCCATTCGCCAGCCGGCGGCGTTTTGCGGCTGCGTGGGGCTGAAGCCATCCTATGGCCGCGTCTCGCGGTACGGGCTGACGGCGTTCGCGTCGTCACTGGACCAGATCGGGCCGATGACGCGCACCGTGCGTGATGCGGCGTTGTTGCAGGAAGTGCTGTCGGGCGCCGATCCCATGGATGCCACCTGCGTCGAGACGCCGGTGCCGCCCTATGCCGCGCAGCTCACGGAGGATCTGCGCGGGATGACGTTGGGGGTGCCGGCGGAATATGTGGTGGAGGGGATGGACCCGGCGGTGGCGCAGGCGGTGCAGCACGCCGTCGAACGCTGCCGCGATCTCGGGGCGCGCATCGTGGAGGTGAAACTGCCGCACACGATGTTCGCGATCGCGACGTATTATATCATCGGCACGGCCGAGGCCTCGGCAAACCTGGCGCGGTTCGACGGCGTGCGCTACGGGTTGCGCGCAACCGGCGCCACGGATCCGCTCGATATGTACAAGCGCACGCGGGCGGCGGGGTTCGGGCCCGAGGTCAAGCGGCGCATCATCCTGGGCACCTACGTCTTGAGCAGCGGCTACCACGACGCCTACTATCTGAAAGCGCAAAAAGTGCGCACGCTGATCCGCCGTGACTTTGAGCAGGCCTTTGCGTCGTGCGATGCGCTGCTGACGCCCTGCACGCCCACGCCGGCCTTTCGCATGGGGGAGAAGACGCAGGACCCGTTGCAGATGTATCTGGGCGATATTTTTACGGTCACGGCCAACCTGGCCGGCATCTGCGGTCTGTCCGTGCCCTGCGGCGTGGCGCCCGGCGGTTTGCCGATCGGGCTGCAAATTCTGGGGCCGGCGATGAAGGAAGAAAATATTTTGCGTGTTGGTCACGCATACGAAGTGGCAAGAGGCGACCAATGGTTGGGATGAGGATTATCGAAAACCGCGAATGGGCGCGAATGGACGCGAAAGAAAATTCGCGTTTATTCGCGTTTATTCGCGGTTTCCTTTCCCTATGAACTACCGCATCGACATTGGATTGGAAGTGCACGTCCAGCTCAAGACGCGCTCGAAGATGTTTTGCGGGTGCGAAGTGCGCGTGGGGGCGGAGCCGAACACGCTGGTGTGTCCGGTGTGCCTGGGGTATCCCGGCGCGATGCCGTCCATGAACGGCGAGGCGGTGCGGCTGACGGTGCGCACGGGGCTGATGATCGGGTCCACGATCGACGGCTTCAGCAAATTCGACCGCAAGAGCTACTTCTATCCCGACATGCCCAAAAATTATCAAATTTCGCAATATGACCGGCCGTTGTGCGACGGCGGGGCGGTGCTGATTGGCGATGGCGGGGTGGCCAAGACCGTGCGTATCCGGCGCATCCACCTGGAAGAAGACGTGGCCAAGAACACGCACTTCGCGGCGGCCAGCGGGGTGGATTTTAACCGTGCCGGGACGCCGCTGATGGAGATCGTCACGCAGCCGGACATGCATTCGCCGGAGGAAGCCTTTGCGTTCCTGCTCGCGCTCAAACAGATTTTGCAATACGCGGACGTGAGCCATTGCAACTTGGAAGAGGGCAACATTCGCTGCGACGTCAATTGCAGTGTGCGCCCCGAGGGCCAGGAAGCGCTGGGAACCAAGACCGAGCACAAGAATCTCAACACGTTCAAGGGCGTGCTCAACGCGCTCAAGGTGGAGAGTGAGCGGCAGATCGCGGTGCTCAACCGCGGGGGAAAGATTTTGCAGGAGACGCGGCGATGGGATGCGGACACGGGCGAGACGGCGGCGATGCGCTCGAAGGAAGACGCGCATGACTACCGCTATTTTCCCGAGCCGGACCTGATGCCGGTGGTGTTGGCGCCCGCGGAGATCGAAGCCTGGCGCGCCGCGTTGCCGGAAATGCCGGCGGTCCGGCGCGCGCGGCTGGTGCGCGACTATGGCATTCCGGACTACGACGCTGGTGTGCTCGTGGCGGACAAGGCGGTGGGGGATTATTTTGAGGCGGCGGCGAAACTGGCGCCGAACGCCAAGTTGGTTTCCAATTGGATGATGACCGAGATGCTGCGGCTGCTCGGGGAAACCGAACGCGACATCCGCACGGTGCCGATCACGCCCGCCGCGCTGGCGGCGCTGGTGTGCCTGACCGAATCCCGGACGATCAATTCCAATACGGCCAAGGATATATTTGCGGAGCTCTTCGAACAGGGCGGGGATCCGGAGGCCATTGTCCGGCAGCGCGGGCTGGGGCAGGTCAGCGACGCCAGCGCTATTGGCATGATCGTGGATGAGGCCATCGCGGAAAACATCAAGGTCTTTGACGATTACCGCAACGGCAAGGTGGCTGCCGCGAAGTTCATCATTGGCCAGGTCATGAAGAAATCCAAAGGCAAAGCCGACCCGCAGTTGGTGATGAAGCTGTTGGATGCGCGGGTGGCCGGAGGATAACGGCGAGGACCGCCGTCTCCAAGGACCGGACCACTTGGAGCCGGCGGTCTCCGCCGGGTTTAGCGGCCGGGACGGCCGGCTCCAGGGATCGGATTGCCTGGGGCCGGCGGTCCCCGCCGGTATGCGTTTAACTCCGCCTGCATCTGGCGTGACGGCGCGTGGGTGGGGTCACGCCGCAAGGCTTCCGCCATGGCGGTCTGCGCGGCCGTCAGGTTATTCTGGCGCGCGTGAATGGTGGCGAGGGCAAATGGGGCATCGGGTCCGGGCAACAGATCGGCGGCGCGTTCGAGCGCTGCCGCCGCCTCGGCCAGTTGCTCGGTCCCGGCCAGTCCGAGACCCAGGTTGTACCAGGCACGACCATGTTGCGGTTCGAGCCGCACGGCCTCCCGCAGATTCGTGACAGTCAGGTCCGGTCGCCCCGATTCGTTCCAGGCCAGCGCCAGCTTGTAGCGGAATTCACCGCTGCCCGGGTCCAGCCGGCAGGCCGCTTCCAGTTGGTGCACGGCTTCGGCACCACGTCCCTGCATGGACAGCACCACCGCAAAGTCATGGCGGATGGGCGCGGCATTCGGATCCCAGTCCACCGCCTTTTGGTAGTGGGCGGCGGCTTGAGGCAAATCCCCGCGCGCCAGGAAATACGCGCCCTGCTGCATCCGGCCTATGGGTTGATCCGCTACATAGTCGAGTACGGCGCGCAATTCCTGACCGACTTCGGATGCAGGATCAATCTCCCCGCGCTGCGCCCAGGCCGCCGCGTAGCGCACGGCCCGCACCGGATCATCCAGCAGTTTCCGTAGCGCCGGCATCGCTGGCGCTGCGGAAACTGCTTGCGCTCTGACGAGCGCGTTGGAGTGGGTGAGGGCGGTCTGGAGGGCGGCGGCAACGGGCGGGTCGGCGGACCACGGGGCCAGAAGGCCTGCGGCGACAGCCTGCCAGTAGGGGTTGGGATCGCTCGTCAGCATGTTGAGCAGACCGTCGCGCGCGCCCGCCTGGCCCTCGCGCGCGGCGGCCACCACCTGGGCGCGGCGGCGGTAGGGACGATCCATCTTGTCGCCGTACCATTTCTGCGTCCACTCCAGCGTCCAGTCCACGCTCTTGTCCGCGTGGCAGCGGTTGCAGGCGTTGGGGATGCCGTATTGCTTGGTGAGCAGCGGGTCGGGGATGGTCTGGCCGTGGTCGTGCCGGCGGTGGCGTTGCATGTAAGTCGTCTGTGGCATGTGACAATTCACGCATTCGCCGCCGCTGGCCCAGACTGCGGCGCGGTCGCGGGCCGCCAGGCCTGCAAGGTCGGGTGTGCCTTGAACCGGAGGGGCGGGGGAACGGCTCGCGTGACGCTCGCCCTCCATTGGAGAGGAAGACATGGCGGGCGAGCCTGCGGCGATCCGCGTCTGCACCAGGGCCTCAACCATGTTCGAGATTCCATACAGCGAATCCACCTTGTGAAAACTGTGCGCCACGGGATTGATCACCGGGGCGTTCGTGTAGCCGCCGCCCTGGCTGTGGCAGCGCATGCAGAGCAAGTTGCCTGGGAACAAGGTCTTGGCCGAATGTGGCGGGTGGCAATCGGCGCAGCGAATGCCGGCGTTGCCCATGTGGCTGCCGAGGAAGGCGGCGTATTCGTAATCCTCTTCGCGCACCTGGCCGTCGGGGTAAAACGCGTCGCTCGCGTCCACGATCGACAGAACATGGTGATCATTGAAGCTGTCGCCCGGGACGAAATCCCCGGTCAGCTCCATGCGCCGCGCGTGGCAGGTGGCGCAGGTCTCCTGTTGCTGCGCGGGGGTCAGAGCTGGGACCGTGGGATCGCGCGCGACGGTCTTCGTGTGCGCGCGGCGCCACTCAACGTGCGCCTTGAGCGGGCCGTGGCAGGCTTCGCAGCCGACGGTCTTCTCGGCCATGGTGGTGCGGTAGCTGTCCGTCGCCGCGTCGTAATTCTTGCGGACGCGGGTGTTGTGGCAGGCGGCGCACATGTTATTCCAGTTCATGCCGCGGCCGGTCCAGTGGCCCCACTCGCCGGGCCGGCGGTCTTCGTTGCCGTAGACGTTGAACCAGTCGTTGCTGTGCGGATCGAAGGACGCTTCGAGCGTCTGCAGGCGTCCGCCGGGGAAGGGGACCAGGAACTGGCGCAGCGGATCGTGGCCGATAACACGGGCGATGGTTGTGGTTTCGACCAATCCGCCGCGCCCCAACGCGGCAACGCGATAAACTCCGTTACTGCCGCCGACCCAGGTGAGCTGGGTGCCGTGCTGGAACGCGCGTGACGCGACGGCGTTCGTCACGGCGGGGATTGTAACGGCGGGGACCGTCGTCTCCAATTTGGCGCGACTCTCGCGCTGACCGGCGGGGACCGCCGGCTCCAGGTTGGCGAGGGCTTGGATCTGGCGGTCCCCGCCGGTCGGCATAAACGCGGTGTCATCCAGCGCGGGATCAGGCAGGCGTTCGGCCATGCCGTGGTTCGAGGAGCGCCACTGGTCATAGGCTTCGCGATGGCACTCGCGGCAAGATGCGGAACCAGCGTACTGCGCGAAGGCCGCCGCGTCTGCGGGCGGATGGCGCTCGGGCGCGGGCGGTATGCGGTTGGCACTGGCCTGACGGCGTTGGTGGGCGACGAAGGGCATCGCCAGCGCCGCAATGGCGGCCACCGCCGCCAGCGTCAGCAATACGTTTCCCTTGATCCCCAACCGTTTCGTTTTGCCTGCTTTCAAGATTGCGGATTCTGGCGCAGCCCCGGCTTAGCGGCAAGCGGGATAGTGACTGTTGCCGAACGCGAATGGGGCTATGACCGCGAATCGCATGTCGGCAAACTCGACAGCAAACGACCGGTTGGGCGAGCGAGATTGCGCTTGTGAAAGGGTGGGCTGGCTGGTAGGGACAACGGACCTTATGCGGCGCCTACTGAAAGAACCGATGTTGCACTTCCTGCTGTTGGGGTCGGCGTTGTTTGGCGTGTACCACTGGCGCCAGCCCTTCGACTCCGCTCAGGGCAGGGGGGCGACGCCGGACGGGACGCGCGTCGTCCGTATCACCGTGCAAGAGGTCCAATGGCTCCAGGAAACCTGGGCGCGGCAGTGGCAGCGGCCACCCGACGAGCGGGAACTGCGCGGGCTGGTGGCCGACTATGTGAAAGAATTGCTGCTGGCCCGCGAAGCCCAGGAACTCGGGCTGGCGGAGAACGACACCATTGTGCGCCGGCGCCTGGCGCAAAAAATGGAGTTTCTCATGGAAGACACGGCGCGGCTGCCGGAGCCCGCGGAGGCGGAATTACGGGCTTGGTATGAAGCCCGGCGCCCACCATACGAGATCCCGGCGCGCATCACGTTCACCCAACTTTTTTTCAACTCCGAAGTCGATGCCAGGCAGGCATTGGGCCGGGAGGTGGAGGGCGACCGGATCATGCTGGAACGCGAATACACGGGCGCGGACGAGCAAGCCATTGCGCGTGATTTTGGCGCCGAATTTGCCATCGCGGTGATGGCCCTTGAGCCCGGCGCATGGCGGGGGCCGATCCAATCCGGATATGGATTCCATCTGGTGCGTGTGCAAGCGCGCACACCGGCGGAGCCGCTTCCGTTTGAAGACGCGCGTGCGCAGGCGCTGGTGGACTGGCAGCGCGAGCACCAGGCGAAGGCCCATGAACAATTCATGGCGGCGCTGATAAACAAATATGACGTGGTGGCGGATGAACGCATCAAGCCGCTGGTGGAGGCGGTGGTGCGGGGTGGTGTGGAAAACCGCGAATGAACGCGAATGCACGCCAACCCGGAATTGCCGGCATGCGCGTCCATTGGCGGCCGTTGGCAGTCATCCTCGTTGGTGTTCTGACCGTCTGCGCCCAGGCCCACGAGTTGCGGCCGGCGTATCTTGAAATGCGCGAGGTGGCGCCGGGCGAATTTACGGTGTTGTGGAAAACACCAATGCGCGGGGAGATGCGTCTGGCGCTGGCGCCGGAATTTTCCGGGCGGACGGAGAATGTGACACCGCCAGCGACACGCGACACGGGCAGTGCGGCCGTCCAGACCTGGCGGCTGAAGGCGATCGATCCGCTGCGCGGCCAGACGGTGCGGATTCACGGGTTGGAAGGCACGATGACCGATGCGCTGCTGCGCTTTGCGTTTGCCGACGGCGCCGAGTGGGTAAAGCGGCTCACGCCGGGGGAGCCGGCGGCGGCGATTCCGGAGCGGCAGAGCGGCTGGGCCGTGGCCGGCGAGTATGGCCGGCTAGGCATGACGCACATCCTGGGCGGCAGCGATCATCTGCTCTTCGTCCTCGCGCTGCTGATTCTGGTGCGCGGCTGGCGGCGACTGGTCGGCACGATCACGGCATTCACCGTCGCCCACAGTCTGACGCTGGCGCTGGCCACGCTGGGGTTTGTGCGCGTGCCCGTGCAGCCCGTGGAGGCGACGATCGCGCTAAGCATCGTATTCGTGGCGGCGGAGATTGTGCACCGCCGCCAGGGCCGGACCGGACTCACCGCGCGCGCACCTTGGCTGATGGCCTTCGGCTTCGGGCTCCTGCACGGTCTCGGTTTTGCCAGCGCCCTCCGCGAGGTCGGTTTGCCGCCGCAGGCCATACCTTTGGCGCTGCTCTTTTTTAATGTCGGCGTGGAACTCGGGCAACTGGGGTTTGTCGGCGCGGTATTGGGTTGTATGGCGCTGGCGCGATGCATAACATCGCGCTTTCCAAGATGGGCGGACCTGGTGCCGCCCTATGCCATCGGCAGCGTGGCGATGTTCTGGGTGATACAACGCATTGCCGGGTTTTAACATGACGGAAAAGGAGTGAGACCATGAAGCGATCCGCACTGTTCGTCGTTGTGGCAATCTGCGCGTTGCCGGCGTTCGCGCAGGAGGGGGAGCATGTCACCAAGGACGAGTTTCCGGCGCCGGCGCGGAATTATTCGCCCAACCTCGATGCGCATTTTCCCAACCGCGTATACTGGGGTGACACGCATCTGCACACGACCTATTCCACCGACGCCGGCATGGTCGGCTGCCGCCTGGGACCGGAGGAGGCCTACCGGTTTGCGCGCGGCGAGGAAATCGTCAGCAATACGGGTCAGCCGGTCAAACTCGCGCGGCCCCTCGATTTCCTGGTGATTGCGGATCATGCCGAGGACCTCGGTCTCGCGCCGATGATCGCAACTTCTGATCCGCTCCTGTTGAAGAACCCCGTCGGCAAGGTCTATCACGACAAGGTGAAGGCGGGCAACGGTTTCGAGGCATTCAAAGACTGGATCCAGCACGGCAGTTCCAAGAATCCCGCGCCGATCGTCTCCCCGGAGATGATGCGAGCCTCGTGGGAGTTTATCATCAAGGCCGCGGAGAAATATAATGAAACCGGCAAGTTCACCGCGTTCATCGGCTACGAATGGACGGCGACGCCTGGCGGCAACAACTTGCACCGCAACGTCATCTTCCGCGATGGCGGCGCGATCGCCGGCCGGGTGCTGCCGTTCTCGGCGTATGACAGCATGGACCCGGAGATGCTGTGGAAGTGGATGCAGACCTATGAAGACAAGACCGGCGGGCGGCTACTGGCGATTCCGCACAACGGCAACCTCAGCGGCGGCATGATGTGGATGAGCGAGACCATGGGCAAGCAGCCGTTCGACCGCGCGTACGCCGAGACCCGCGCGCGCCGCGAGCCGGTGGTCGAGATAACGCAGCCGAAGGGCACGAGCGAGGCGCATCCGGCGCTCTCGCCCGATGACGAGTTCGCCAGTTTCGAAATCTGGGACAAGTCCAACCTCGGCGGCAACGTGGCGACCACCAAGGCGATGCTGCCCGGCAGCTACATCCGCGAGGCGCTCAAAACCGGCCTGGCGCTGGACGCGAAACTGGGGGCGAATCCGTTCAAATTTGGAATGATCGGCAGTACCGATGCGCATACGGGGCTGTCCGCCGTGGAAGAAAACAATTTCTTCGGCAAGACGGCCGGCACCGAGCCCAGCGCGCAGCGCTGGGAGCACGCCGCGATTCCGGCGATCCAGCCGGAATTGGTCACGCGTGGCTGGGCGCTGGGCGCCTCCGGCCTGGCCGCCGTCTGGGCGCGCGAGAACACGCGCGAGTCGCTGTTCGACGCGCTGGAGCGCCGGGAAGTCTATGGCACGACCGGCAGTCGCATGACCGTGCGGCTGTTTGCCGGCTGGGATTTCGCGCCGGACGAAATCAACCGCGCCGATTTCGCCGCCGAAGGCTACCGCCGCGGTGTGCCGATGGGCGGCGAGTTGCATCCCGCCCAGGGCGGGAGCCAGGGGCCGACGTTCCTGATCCGCGCCATGCGTGATGTGGCTGGCGCGAACCTCGACCGGGTTCAGGTGATCAAGGGCTGGCTCGACGCCAAGGGCGAGACGCACGAACGCATCTACGACGTGGCCGTGAGCGACGGCCGCGCGATCGACGCGGAGGGGCGCTGCAAGACACCGGTGGGCAACACCGTGGATGTGCCCAACGTGAGCTACCGCAACACGATTGGCGCGCCGCTGTTGAGCGCATACTGGAAGGATCCGGAATTTGATCACAAGGAACGCGCGTTTTACTACGTGCGCGTCATCGAAATCCCCACGCCGCGCTGGACGGCTTACGATGCGAAGTTCTACGGCATCCAGATGCCGGAAGACGTGCCGATGACGCTGCAAGAGCGCGCCTACACGTCGCCGATCTGGTATTCACCCTGAGCCTGTCGAATGGGTACACACCGGGAACGTGACGCGACATGAACACCAACGGCAAGACCTTGGTTGGCTTGGTGGGCAGCGGGTTCTTTGTGGCCTTGCCGGTGCTGCTGGCCGGCATGGTGCTCCAGAAATTCTTCCACCTGATCAAAGGGGTGGTGCATCCGCTGATGGATACGTTTCCCGGCGCGGTGTTTCGCGAGCCGGCAGCCCGCTTTATCGTAGTTTGCGTAGCGATCGTCGGCTTGCTCTGGCTGGTGGGGGCTGTGGCGCGTACGGGCAGGGGCAAGCAGGTGGGACGCTGGATCGAGGCTGGGCTGCTGAACCGCCTGCCGTTATACACGTTTTTCCGCAACCTGGCGTCCGGCCTGGCCGGCAAGGAGGGCGAAGGGGCCTTGCGCCCGGTGCTGGTGACGGTGAATCCCGGTATGCAGCAGCTTGGCTTGATCGTGGAGCGGCATGCGGACGGCAATGCCACCGTCTTTATCCCTTCGTCGCCCAATCCCGGCAGCGGGTCGGTGGTGGTGGTGGAAGCGGCGCTGTTGCGCGAACTGCATGTGCCGGCACACCGGGTCTTTCAATGCCTGAGCGGCTGGGGGTATGGGGCCATGGCCTTGAAGACGGGCGCAGGGGGCGAAGCCAACCCGGGACCACGATAAAGGACAGCGGAGCCAGCGACTCAGGGTAAGCGACGGGCGCAAGGCAATTCCGCCAGCGGCTCTTCCAAAAATTCGGCCTCACCACGGAGGCCCAGCG
>CAMFEP010000028.1 GCA_945949405.1 Kiritimatiellales bacterium | reverse complement strand
TCGACGAGGCGGACCGGATGCTCGACATGGGGTTCATCCCGGACGTGAGCGCGATCGTGCGGCGGCTGCCGCCCAAGGAGCAGCGCCAGACCTTGCTGTTCAGCGCCACGCTGACCGAGGATGTGTGCCGCCTGGCATCGAAGTGGATGGATGATCCTGTGGTGGCGGAAGTCGAGGCCGAGCAGGTTGCCACCAAGAACATCAAGCAACTGGTGTATGTGGTGGCGAGCCGGGATAAATTCACGGTGCTCTACAATCTGCTCAAGCAACCGGGGACGGTGCGTACGCTGGTGTTCGGCAACCGGCGCGACAGCACGCTGGAGCTGGCGGATGCGCTGTTGCGGCATGGGATCAAATGCGGGCTGCTTTCGGGTGCGATCGACCAGAAGAAGCGGCTGCGGATTCTGGATGAATTCAAGGACGGGACATTGCCGGTGCTGGTGGCGACGGACGTGGCGGGGCGCGGGTTGCACATTGACGACGTGAGCCATGTGGTCAACTTTGATTTCCCCTACGAGGCGGATGACTACGTGCATCGCATCGGGCGCACGGGGCGCGCGGGGTCGTTGGGCACGGCAATTTCCTTTGCCTGCGAGGATGAGTCCTTCATCATTCCCGAAATCGAAAAATATCTTGGCGAATCGCTGGAATGCCGCCAGCCCGAGGAGCATCTGTTTGCGGCGCTACCGCCTGAGATTCCGGGCATGCGTGCGGCGGCGCGCCGTGAGCGTGATGAGGCGGGGCCGGGCGGGTACGGGGGTGGATCGCGGAGTGGTGGCGGGCGGCGTCCGCCGCCGCGCGGGGGTGGATCGCGGGGCGGGGGGCGGCGGCGGTAGGGCGTGGGGTGGGGGAAGCGATCCCGATACCGATTTCCGACCCCGATTGAATTGCGGCCATGACCTGATTGCGGATTACGATTAGGATTACGAATACGAGTGGGATGAGGGTGGGTTGAACGTATTATGCAGGATCTGATCGTGGTTGAGGGGGGCGTGACTGCGGCGCGGGGGTATCGCGCGGCGGGGGTGAGCGCCGGGATCAAGAAGGCAGGGCGGCTCGATTTTGCCATGCTGGTTTCCGAACGTCCCGCCGTGGTGGCGGGCGTCTTCACGACCAATCGCATTCAGGGTGCCCCGGTGAAGCTGTGCCGGGAGCGCGTGGCGGGCGGTGCGGGGGCGCGCGCGGTGGTGATCAACAGTGGCAATGCGAATGCGTGCACGGGACCCGAGGGGTTGGACAATGCGCGGCAGACGGCGCGGCTGGTGGCGGGTGGGCTGGGGTGCGACGAAGGTCAGGTGCTAGTCTGTTCGACTGGAACGATTGGCATTCCCCTCCCGATGGACAAGATTGCGAACGGCGTGACGCTGGTGGTGCCGGCGCTCAAGCCCGATGGTGGAGCGATCGCGGCGCACGCGATTATGACCACGGACACGGTTGACAAGCAATTTGCGGTGGAAGTGCGGATCGACGGGCGGGCGGTGCGCGTGGGCGGTATGGCCAAGGGCGCGGGGATGATCGAGCCGCACATGGCGACGATGCTGGCATTCGTGACCACGGATGCGGCGGTGGGGCGTGAGGCGTTGCAGGCGTGCTTGGCGCGCGCGGTGGAACGGAGTTTTAACCGCATCACGGTGGACGGGGATCAGAGCTGCAACGACACGGTGCTGTTGCTGGCGAACGGAGCGGCGGGAGGCGCGACGCTCGAGGCCGGACATCGGGACTGGCCAGCGTTCGTGCAGGCGGTGGAGACCGTATGCCGCGAGCTGGCGATCCGGGTGGTCAAGGATGGCGAAGGCGCCACAAAATTTGTCACGGTTGAAGTGCGCGGCGCGGCGAGTGATGGCGATGCGGATCTGGCGGCGCGGGCAATTGCGCGCTCGTTTCTGGTCAAGACCTCGTGGTTTGGGGGAGATCCGAACTGGGGGCGGGTGATCAACGCGGTGGGCTATTCGGGGGCGGCGGTGCGGGGCGACGTGGTGGATATAGCCTATGACGGGTTGACGGCGTTCCAGCAGGGCCGGCCGGTGCTGCATGCGCGACTGCCGGAGCTGGAGGCCGTGTTGCGAAAGCCGGCGTTCACGCTGGCGGTGGATCTGCACCTGGGGCAGGGCGCGGCGGTGATGTACACGTGCGATTGCAGCGAAGACTATGTGAAGATCAATTCCGAGTATATGACGTAAAAATCGCGCGGTGCGCGCGATTTTTAGAGCGCCGAAGTTGACCTGGCGCGGATGGATTGAGAAGATCAACGATTCACAGCGCGGCGGTGCCGCGTATGCAGGCCATGCAAGACATTATCCGTAAAGCTGAAGTACTGATCGAGGCGCTGCCGTACATCCAGCGTTTCCGCGACAAGATCATCGTGGTCAAGTTCGGGGGAAGCGCGATGGAAGCGAAGACGCACCATGACGGGATTCTGAAGGACGTGGCCTTCATGGAATGCGTGGGGATGCGTCCGGTGATCGTGCATGGGGGCGGCAAGGCCATTTCGCGGGCGATGAAGGAAGAAGGGATCGAGGCGCAATTCGTGCGTGGATTGCGTGTGACCTGCGCGCAGACCATTGCGGTGGTGGACCGGGTGATGCATTTTGATATCAATCCCGGCATTGTGCGCGCGCTTGAGGACTTCGGAGCGCCGGCGGAAGGTTTGCGGGGGCAGGACATATTCACGGTGACGCGCAAGCAGGGAAAAGATTCGCAGACCGGCGAGGCTATTGATTGGGGCTTTGTTGGCGAGCCAGAAAAGGTTAACGTGCAGCCCATTTTGGATGTGATCGCGCGGGGCCGCATTCCGGTGATCACGCCGCTGGGGATGGGGTCGGACGGACAGCCGTACAATGTGAATGCGGACACGGCGGCGGCGGCGGTGGCCAAGGCCTTGAAGGCTGCCAAACTGGGGATTTTGTCGGACGTGCCGGGCCTGTTGCGCGATCCGAAGGACGAAACTTCGATTCTCTCGACCCTGCGGGTGGATGAGGTCGGAAAGTTGATCGAGCAGGGAGTGATTGACGGGGGCATGCTGCCCAAAGTGGAAAGCGGGGTGGACGCGTTGCTGGCCGGTGTGGGGAAAATCCACATGGTTGACGGGCGCATGCCGCACTCGTTGTTGCTGGAGATCTTCACCCCCAACGGGGTGGGGACGGAGATTATAGCGAATGAAGAAAACTGAAGACATTGCCGCACGCTACAGCCGATTCGTGATGCCGACCTATGCGCAGCGCCTGGCGCTGGTGAAAGGCAAGGGCACGCGGGTGTGGGATGCGGATGGAATGGTGTACCTGGATTTCGTGGCGGGCATTTCCGTGGTGAACGTCGGGCATTGCCATCCCCGTGTGGTTGCGGCCATCCAGCGCCAGGCTGGCGAGCTGATGCATGCCTCGAACCTGTATTACAATGACAACCAGGCCAAGCTGGCGGAGCGGCTCTCGCGGCTGGGGCTGGAAGGCAAGTGCTTCTTCGGCAACTCGGGCGCCGAAGCCAACGAGGGATTGATCAAGCTGGCGCGCTTGTGGGGTCATGAGACGGGCAAGTACGAGATCATCACGATGACCAACTCCTTCCATGGGCGCACGCTGGCGACGGCGGCGGCCACGGGGCAGATCAAGGTGCAGAAGGGTTTTGCACCGATGCCGGAGGGTTTTTGCTATGCGGAATACAACAACCTTGAATCCGTGGCGATGCAGGTGAACGAGCACACGGTGGGCGTGCTGGTGGAGGCCGTGCAGGGCGAGGGTGGCGTGGTGCTGGCCAGCGATGCCTTCATGAAGGGTATCCGCGCGCTCTGCGACGAGAAGGGTTTGTTGATGCTCTGTGACGAGATTCAGGGCGGCATGGGACGCACGGGGAATTGGTTCGCGTACCAGCGCAGCGGCGTGCAGCCGGACGCCTGTTCGCTGGCCAAGGGGCTCGGCAATGGGTTCCCGATCGGGGCGGTGGTGAGCACGCCCAAGCTGGCGGATGTGTTCCAGCCCGGCACGCACGCGAGCACGTTTGGCGGCTCGCCGCTGGCGTGTGCGGCGTCGCTGGCGACGCTGGATGTGATCGAAGAAGAGGGCCTCGTGCGCCGTGCGGGTGAAGTGGGCAACGCGTTCCGCGCGCGCCTGGCGGAGTTCGTGGACAAATACGAGCACGTCAAGGAAGTGCGCGGGGCGGGGTTGATGATCGGGATGGTGCTGGACCAGGAAGCCAAGCCGCTGACGCAGATGCTGTCCGAGATGGGGCTGCTGACGCTGGCCACCGCGAGCAACGTGGTGCGCATGCTGCCGCCGCTGAACGTGAAGGACAGCGAGCTGAACGAGGCCTTCGATATTCTCGACGAGGCGCTCGACATGTGGCACGGCGGCGGCGATGCGGCGGAAGAGGGCGAAGCTTCGAAGTAAGCGTGTACAGGCGGGCGCCGCGCGGACGGCGCCCGACCGCGTCCAGAGGCCGCGGTCCACCCCGGACAAAGTTCAGGCAGGGGCATAATCATGAATATTCAGGAACTCAAGGGGCACAAGGTTGGGATGTGCGTGTCGGGCGGACTCGACAGCAAGACGGTCACGCGCAAGTTGAAGGATCTGGGCGTGGACGTGATCTGTTTTTCGGCGGATCTGGGCCAGCCGGACGAGACGGATATTCAGAACGTCGTCAAGCGCATGGCGCCATGCGGGGCCGAAACCGTCATCGTGGATTTGAAAATTGCGATGGCGGATGCCTGCTTTGATCTTATTCGCGCGCAGGCGCAGTACGACGGCGGGTATTGGAATTCGACCGGTCTGGCGCGGGCGGTGACGGTGCGCGGGCTGCTGCCGGAAATGAAAAAGCGTGGATGCACCGTGCTGGCGCATGGGGCCACCGGGCGCGGCAACGACCAAGTGCGCTTCGAGCGTTACACGAATGTGCTCGCGCCGGAGATGAAGGTGTATGCGCCGTGGCGCGATCCGGAACTGCTCAAGGAATTTCCCGGGCGCAAGGAGATGGCGGCGTACCTGACGGGCAAGGGGATCGAGGCGTTTGTGGGCGCGAGCAAGCGCTACTCCACGGATGCGAACCTGGCGGGGTTGTCGTATGAGGCCGAAGATCTCGAAAGCGTCGAGACGCCGTGCAACATTGTGACGCCGCAGATGGGTGTGTGGCCGCAAGAAGCGCCGGACACGATGGAACTTGTGAGCATGACCTATGAAAAGGGGCGCGCGGTGGAGATCAACGGCAAGCGCGTGACGTCCCTGGAGGCGATGACGACGGCAAGCAAGATTGCCGGGCGCAACGGCGTGGGCATTCGCAACGCGCTGGAGAATCGGATCATCGGCACCAAGAGCCGCGGTGTGTACGAGGCGCCGGGCATGGAGTTGCTGGGCTTTGGGGTGTTGCAGGTGTACCAGGCGGTGCTGAACCGGGCGGCGACGGAGCTGCTGCGGCAGATGTCGGCGTTGGTGGCGCGTGATACCTATGATGGGCGTTACTACGAGCCGGCCAAACGCGCGGCGATGGCGGCGATCGATTCGCTGGCCGAGCCGGCGAGCGGCACGGTGACGCTGGGGCTTTACAAGGGCAACATGCACTTCCAAAGCCTGAAGGGCGTGAAGGCGTCGCTGTACAACATGGCGGACTCGTCGATGGAGGCCAGCGAAGGACTTAACCCGCGCAGTTCGCAGGGGTTCGTGGAAGTCCAGGCGGTCGAGGCACGGGCGATGGCGCGCGCGGGGCAGATCAAGGGGTAGGCGCGGCGTTGCAGACCCGTTCGTGGTGAAACGGACGGTTGTGCACGGACACGCCTTACGGCGTTACTACGAACGGGCTTGCTTGGTGTTCATCACGTTCTACCAAGGCCGGGGTCAGCGGCCCCGGCTATAGAAAGCAGGAACGGCTCGGCGGAGCCTCGCCCTCCATTCAGAATCGGAATGGAATCCGCTCACCCACGACGGATGGCTTGGAGGGCGGCGTCGTAGTTGGGTTCGTCGGCGGTTTCGGCGACCTGCTGGGTGTAGGTGACCTTGTTGTCCGCGTTGAGGACGACGACCGAACGGCTCAACAGCCCGCGGATGGGGCCGTCGGTTATTTCCACACCGTAGTCCTTGCCGAAGCGCGGCGAGCGGAAGGATGACAGGGGCACGACCTTGTCGATGCCTTCGGCGGCGCAGAAGCGACCCATTGCGAAGGGCAAATCGGCGGAGATGGTCAGGATCACGGCGTTGGCCAGTTTGGCCGCTTCCACATTAAAGCGCCGGGCCGAGGCCGCGCAGGTTCCCGTGTCCAGGCTCGGGACGATGTTGAGAATCTTGATTTGCCTGCCGAAGGTGGCGAGGGAGATATCCTCCAACTTGCCGTTGGTGAGGGTGAAGGCGGGCGCGCTGGCGCCGACTTTGGGCAGGTCGCCGACGGTGTGAATGGGGTTTCCCTTGAGTGTGATCGTGGCCATGGGGGTGTCTCCTTTTTTTTACGGACGGCTCGGCACAGCCTCGCCCTCCAGATTGGATTCGGATCGGTTGTAATTATTTCACGATCCAGAAGGGTTGGGTCCAGGCGAACTTTTCGCCGCGGCCCCAGCACTCGAAGCGGATGTACTTGGCGTCGGCGGGGACCTCGATGGTGAGTTCCTTTTTGTCGGCCACCGCGATGCGCTGGGCGACGTCGCGCATGGCCACGATGCGTTCGGCGTTGCGGGTTTTGATGCGAATACGCCGGCCCTTGACGGCGATATCGGTGATCTCGACGCCGGTGGAGGCGTAGAAGCGCCCGTGGCGCAGGGCCTCGACGATGCTCTTCGGATTGCGTTTCGCATAGACCACGTTCCAGCCGAGGGCGAAGTCACCCTTTTCCTTGTTATGGAAATCGTCGTGGGCATAACCCCAGACGCGGCGGTCGCGGGCCAGGAGGCGGTCCCAATAATCGAGTGCATAGGGGCTGCCATGCAGGCGACCGATCACGCCGTTATAGATTTCGATGCCGGCATAGCCCTGCCAGGCTTCGAGCTTGTCGAAGGTGCAGTGGTCGAATTCGCGGAACCACATGGGGTGATTCACGATGGAGAAGCCACGGCCCTGGGCGATTTCATGGATGACCTGCTGGCGATCCTCGTGAGGTGAGACGAGTTTATCGGCGTGGACGTGGAGCAGATGCACGCCCTTGGCGCTGATTTCGTTGCCGGTGATCAGCACAAGGCCGCGGCTGTCGAGGGCTTTGTAGTCCGCTTCGGTGGTGTAGACGTCGTGGTCAGACATCATGAGAAAGTCATAGCCGGCCTTGGCATAGAGATTGAGGACGTCCTGGGGTGCGTGGGCGCCGTCGCTGCGGGTGGAATGGGTGTGGAGGTTCCCGCGAAGCCACGCGCCGCCTTTGAGGTTTTTATAGGGATGGTCGATGCGCATGGGGCTCCTTGGTTGGGGATTAGGATTAGGATTACGATTAGGATTATGATTACGATTGGGACGAGGATTGGGACGAAGATTAGGTTAGCCACTTGGCGAGATGGGTTTCGATAAAGGTGTCGTCGTTGAGGTGGGGGTAGGCTTTATACACGCGGGTGATTTCGGCGGACTGGCCGGGGGACAGTTTTTCGCGCGGGTTGAGGCACCAGATGCCGCGCAGGAGGCCCTGGCGGCGCAGGACCTCATGCAGGCCGGCGATGCAGCCGGCGAAGGCATTGGCGGCATCGAAAAATGCGGCGTTTGCGTCAGTCACTTCGATGTTGCGGCGGAGCATGTCGTCATCCGCGCCGATTTGGGCGGCGGTGCGTGCATGGCAATCCTCCAGGAGGGACACGGCGGAGTGGGTCCAGACGGCCCAATGGCCGAGCAGGCCGCCGACGATGCGGCGTTCGCGGGGAGAACCGTTGACCCTGATGCGGTAGGGGGTGAGCAGGTCCATGACGATGTTGTCGTCGTTGCCGGTGTAGAGGGCGACATCGTCGCGGCCGGCCTCGGCGAAGGCGCGGACGACATCGAGGGTCTGGTAGCGGTTGAAGGGCGCCATTTTCATGGCGACGACATTTTCGATTTCCGCGAAGTGCCGCCAGAATTTGTAGGGCAGGACGGCGCCGCCGACGGCGGGCTGGAGATAAAAGCCGATGATGGGGATGACCTTGGCCACGGCGCGTGCGTGGGCGAGGCGCTCGCGGTCGGTGGATTTGGCAAACGCGGCGAGGCTCAAGAGGCCGGCGTGGTAGCCGTGCCGGCGCAGGAGTTCGGCTTCGCGCAGGGCCTGGGGCGTTTTGCCGCAGATGCCGCCCACGCGGATCAGGGGCGTGGTGCGGCGGGCATCGGCGCGCTGCATTTCCTCGGCGGCGAGGGCGATCACGGGTTCAAAGAGGCCGATCTTGCGGTCGCGGATTTCGAATTGCGTGGTGTGGACGCCGACGGCGATGCCGCCCGCGCCGGCGGCGATGTAATAGCGAGAGAGGGCGCGTTGGCGGCGTTCATCGAGGCGGCGTCGTGCCGTGAGGGCGAGGGGGTGGGCGGGGATCACGACTCCGCGTTGCAGGGCGGCGCGGATGAGAGGAGGCATGGGGGCTGTCATGGCGTAGTATTTCAGAGGAAGAAGGGGCGGAGGTAAAGGAGAAAGGAAGGGGGAAATTTTCAACTATCAACTTCCAACGTTCAACGTTCAACTTTCAACGAGGATCAGGAAGGGGGGAGGAGGCGGACGCGGCGGCCTTCGATTTGAATGCGGGTGGTGGCGAAAAGTCGGAGGGCTTCGGGGTAGGCGAGGTGTTCCTGTTCCTGGATGCGGGCGTGGAGCGATTCGGGGGTATCGTCTGCGAGCACGGGCACGGCGCGCTGGATGATGATGGGGCCGGTGTCGGTGCCGGCGTCCACGAGATGCACCGTGCAGCCGGTGATTTTGGCGCCGTGGTCGAGGGCCTGCTTCCAACTTTGCGCGCCGGGAAAGGAGGGGAGGAGGGCCGGGTGAATGTTCAGGATGCGACCGGGAAAGGCGGCGAGCAGGCCGGTCTTGATGATGCGCATGAAGCCGGCGAGGGCGATGGTGTCCGCGCCGTGTTCCTTCAGGGTGCGGATGTAGGCAGTTTCGGCGGGGCCTTCGAGTTTGGATTTGAAGGGCGCCGCGCTGATGTGGAAGGCGGGGATGTGGTGGCGGCGGGCGCGTTCGAGGATCAAGGCATCGGGGACGTCGGAGATGACGCAGACGACCTGGGCGGCGAGGGTGCCCTGGTCGATGGCGTCGAGGATGGATTGGAGGTTGGTGCCGCGGCCGGAACCGAGGACGGCGAGGCGCAGTGGCGTTGAGGGAGAGGGCATGGGGGGGACGCTAGCAGATGGGCATGTGGCTTTGCAATGCGCGTGCATCAAGGGAACGCGGTGTGCGTTTGGTGCGAATCTGGAACGGCATCTTCACCCCACCCGGGCGCTTCCCGAAGGCGGCGCGTACAAGGAGTACAGCACCGCCTTCGGAGCGCGCCCGCTTGGGGTAAATCTGCCATTCCATATTCGCATCCAGCCTACGGCTGGCAAGCCCTCCTGCGTCGGGCAGCCAAACGCACACCGCACTTGCCATCGCCCCGCCTACGGCGGGCAAGCTTCGAGGACTCGGCGATTTCGGAGGGGACTTGGATGGGCAGTACAGTTGGCAGATTTGCAAGGATGGGAGGGATTGGGGTGGAAATGGCGGCATGGGGCCGGTGGGCGGGGGGTGGCACGGCGGGTGCTAGTGTAGGCTTTGACATTTCATTGGAGGCGATGCGCATGCGAATTTTGGGGATTGGGGTGGTGGCGTTGTGGGTGGTGGTGGTTGAGGCTTGGGGGCAGGCGTATACGGGGCCGGTGTTTCCGACGGACAATATTTGGAATACGCCGATCGATACGTTGCCGGTGGATGGGAATTCGGCGGCCTATATCGACACCATTGGGGCGTCGCGCGGATTGCATCCGGACTTTGGCGCGGGCATGTGGAACGGCGGGCCCATCGGTATTCCATTTATCACGGTGCCGGGTACGCAACCCAAGGTGCGCGTGACGTTCTATTATCCGGACGAGAGCGATCCGGGACCGTATCCTATTCCCCCGAACCCACCCATCGAGGGCGGGCCGCAATCCAGCGGCGACCGACATATTCTGGTGATCGATCGTGATCATCAGAAGCTGTATGAAGTGTACGATGCGCATGCGAAGGCCGATGGATCGTGGGAGGCGGGATCCGGGGCGATCTTCGATTTGAATACGCACGTATTGCGTCCGGATGGATGGACATCCGCCGACGCCGCCGGGTTGCCGATTTATCCCGGGCTGGTGCGTTATGAGGAAGTGGCGGCCGGCGAGATTCGCCATGCGATCCGGTTCACTGCGCCGCAGACGCGGCGTGCCTATGTGTGGCCAGCGCGGCATCACGCATCGTCGCTCACGGGGGCGCAATATCCGCCGATGGGGCAGCGCTTTCGCTTAAAAGCGGGGTTTAATGTAAGCAGTTACTCGCCACAGATGCAGGTGATACTGCGGGCCATGAAAAAATACGGCATCATCCTGGCGGACAATGGGTCGGCGTGGTACGTCAGCGGCGCGCCGGATCCGCGCTGGAACGATGACATGCTGCATGAAATCGACCGGGTGCATGGTTCGGATTTTGAGGCGGTGTATTGTTCATCGCTGATGCTCAACGCAAACAGCGGCCAGGTGCGTGGAGGTGTGGCGGGGCCGTTGCCGCCGCAGAACGTGAGTGCGACGCGCGGGGCATACGTTGATCGTGTGGCGGTGACGTGGCAAATGCCGGCGGGGGCATTGGGCGCGAGGCTATGGCGGGGGAGCCTGGCGGATGTATCGAATGCGACGGTGGCGGCAGAGGGCTTGACGGCGGGACTGTATGTGGACACGGCGGTCGAGCCGGGCATGAGTTATTTTTACTGGTTGAATGCGCAGTATGCGGCCGCGACCAGCGCGTTGAGTGCGCGGGCGGTGGGGTATGTGAGCGCGCCGCAGGCGGTGGCCAACGATTTTGACGGGGACGTGCAATCCGACGAGGCGGTATACGGGGTGGCGGATGGGCGCTGGCGCATCCGGTTGAGCGGGAGCGGGGCGACGATTGAATCGATCCTTGGTGGTGGTGGTGGATGGGTGCCTGCACCCGGTGATTTTGATGGCGACGGCAAGGTTGATCTCGCGGTGTATGCGGGTGGCGACGGCGTTTGGCGTGTGCGGCCGAGCGGGGGTGGGGCGGAATATTCCGTGACGCTGCCGTCGGGGGCGGTGGCGGTTCCCGGCGATTACGATGGTGATGGGCGCTGCGACATGGCCACGTATCGCGTTGACACGGGGCGTTGGGAAATCCGCCCGACGCGCGCGGCGCCGCCGTTCACCGGGACGACATTCATTCTGGGTGGCGTGAACCGTCAGGCGGTCCCGGCAGATTTTGACGGGGATGGCCGCATCGATGCGGCGGTGTACGATCGGGGAACGTACAATTGGACGATCAATTTCAGCGGCGGCGGGACGTCCGTGCAGAATTGGGGCGGGCTCCATTCGCTGGGTGTGCCGGCGGACTATGATGGTGATGGGCGGGCGGATCTGGCGGTGTTCCATACGCGGGCTGGGAACTGGACGGTGATAGAGAGCGCCACGGGGTTACCGCGTAGCCAGTCAGGATCCAAGAAGGCGGTGTTGACGCCGGTGCCAGGGGATTACGATGGGGACGACACGGCGGATTTTTCGGCGTATCTGGCGAAGCAGACGTCGTGGTATCACCGCCGCAGCAGCGATGGTGGCTTGGCGGGGCCGGTCGTGCTAGGCGGCGCTGGCTTGGAACCTGTCACACCTTGGCGGTGATGGTGCTGGTGGAGGTGACGGGGGCGCATTCAGAATGCGGTGTGCGTTTGCCATTGCCCCTTCGCGGACTCGGGGCAATTTCGGATTTGGAATTACACTGGCAGTCGCGTTGTAGAGCCGCTCCCTAAAAACGAAAAGCCGCGCGATTTTGGTTCGCGCGGCTTTTCGACCTGAACTAACGAGAGCGTTACTTCTTGGGAAGTACCGCGTCCTTGCAGGCCTTCGCGAGACGGAACTTCACGACCTTCTTGGCCGGGATGGAGATCGTCTCACCCGTCGCCGGGTTGCGGCCCATGCGCGCCTTGCGGTTCACGAGAACCAGCTTTCCGAGACCGGGAATGGTGAACGCGTTCTTCGCACCCTTGTACGCCTGACCGACCAGCGACTCCAGCGCTGCAGCGGCCTGCTTCTTCGTGATGCCCGCGGCTTCCGCGATTTCGGAGAGGATCTGCGACTTCGTCATGCTCTTGGCCATTCTGACTCCTGTTCTTGTTATTGAGTTGTTTCGAGGGAACCACTTCCCACGAAGCAAGGGGAGATCATACGGAAAGGCTTTGGCTTGTCCATTCTATTTCTGCGATTTTACGCCATTTATTTAGCTTTGCGTGAGGTAGGGGAGGGGGGAAGAAGATTTGGGGCGAGGGCGGCCAAGCGGCCGCCCCTCCCGTCTGTTCAATTGGATTTTTGATTTACCGGCGATGGAGGCGGGGGTCGTCGGGGTCGATCCACTCGGTGGCGACGGCCCATTGGGTGAATTTGCGGCGCAGATCCTCCCAGCCGCAGCCGCCGGCGGGGCCTTGAGGGTCAAACAGTTCCTCGATGACGGTATCGACGAGGCTTTGCACTGCGTGGCGCGCGCCCAGGAGTGAGAGCCAGGTGCGGGCCAGGCGGGCGACGCGCCGATCCTCGTCGTCGCCGTCGGGGCGTTCATAAGCCGCGAGAAAGGCCATGGCGTGGCGGCGGGCTCTATCGTGTGGCGTCATGGCGTAAGCCGATTTGGAATGTTCTCTAAGGAACGCAGGAAAGCAGGAAGCAAGCGAAAGGCTTCAGGGTTCGGTGTGGGTGAGGCTGATGAGGGTTTCGTCCTTGGCGCGCGAGAGGACCACGGCCAGTTTGTGTTCGCCCTTGGCGACGCCGATCATATCCATGCCCGCGTTGTGCATGGTGCTTTCGTTGGTCCAGCCGTCGGCGGTGAAGCGTTCCTTGTAGAAGGCCAGAACGCTGGACGCTGCAGCGGGTGTTTTCAGCATGGCATAGGCGCCCTTCGGGGTGGAGATCACCTGGATGAGGACGGCCCCCAGATAGACTGGAAATTCCTTGGGGAAGTCGGGAGGAATCGTGAGATCTTCGCCGGCGGCCATTTGGAACTGGCCTTCCTTGGATTCGATCCGCAGGCTGTTGTTGTCAATTTTGACCTGTGCATCCCCGCCGGTATTTTTTTCGATGGTGTGCTCCATTGCTTTTGCGACGAGAGACGGTACGGCGGATTGCCCGGCCGGGTCGGGTTTTGGTTTGCGGTTGCAACTGGCGGCGGTGATGCAGAGCAAGACAATCGCGAACGGTTTGAACTGGCGCATGGCGATTTTTCTCCGGTTCCAACAGGCAGTTACGAAATCGCGGATATGATTGGCGCGGTCGGGAGTGCTTGCAACGAAAATCCACGCGGCGCAGCTGCGGGGCGACGAGCGGGAGGCTTTGGGAGATTGTGGGTCGCAATCCGACGCAGTATAGTTCGGCGGCAGGTCACGGTTGGGGGTTTATGCGCATGCGGATTTTGGACAATCAATTGCCGCTGGCCGACTTCCCGAATTTGGGGTCATTCGAGCTGGGGGTGATCAGCGTGCTACTGGCCTCCCTGCTGGTGGTGACCCTGCTGCTGCTTTCCGCGCGACGTGTCGAGCGCCGGGCTCGCCAGGCGCAGGGTGCGTTGGAAGAGGAAATCCGGCGGCGCAGCACGATCGAACATGCCTTGCGCGAGAGTGAGGAGCATTTTCGCACGCTGTTCGAAAATGCTCCGATCATGATCGCCACCTACGACGCACAGGGACGATTCCTCTTCTGGAACGCCCAATGCGAGCGCGAGCTGGGCTGGACACAGGCCGAGGTTTCCGCCCATCCCGAGCCGCTGCTTCTATTTTATCCGGACCCCACGACGGCGCGCAGCGTGCATGAAGCCATCCGGGACAAGGCAGACGGGTTGTTTCGTGAACGGCATGTGCGGGCGAAGCATGGAGAGGCCCGCGTGCAGCTTTGGGCCACGTTCCGGCAACCCGATGGCAACCGGATCGCCATGGGCATCGATGTGACGAGGTTCCGAAAAACACAACAGGCTTTGGAGGAAAGCGAAGAGCGTTACCGCCTTTTATTCTCGGGTATGTTGAGCGGTTTTGCATTGCATGAAATCATCTGCGATGCGGTGGGGAGCCCCGTCGATTACCGCTTCCTGGAGATCAACGATGCCTTTGAAAAACTGACGGGGCTGAGGCGCGGCGCGGTGGTGGGGCGCACCGTGCGCGAGGTGCTGCCCGGCATCGAAGACTCGTGGATCCAGCGGTATGGCCGCGTGGCACTGACCGGCGAACCGGCGTGTTTCGAGGACTTCTCGGCCGCCCTGGGCCGATATTACGAGATCACGGCCTACAGTCCCGAGCGAGGCAAGTTTGCTGTGATCTTCAACGACATTACCGACAAGCGCCGCGCGGAGGATGCGCAGAAGCGGCTTGAAACCCAGATGCAGCAGGCGCAAAAGCTTGAAAGTCTTGGTGTTCTGGCGGGCGGGGTGGCGCACGATTTCAACAATCTGCTGATGGGGATTTTGGGGAATGCCAATCTGGTGAAAGAGGGACTCCCCGCGAATTCGGACGCGTACCTCGGACTGACTGAAATCGAGGGTGCGGCCAAGCGCGCGGCGGATCTGTGCCGGCAGTTGCTGGCCTACTCGGGCAAGGGGCGGTTTGTGGTCGAACCGATCGACGTGAACATCACGGTGCGCGAAATCGCGGCGTTGCTGCATGTCTCCATTTCCAAGAAAGCGATGCTGCGTTACCACTTCGTGGACAACCTGCCGGCGATTGATGTCGACGCGACGCAGATCCGGCAGGTGATCATGAATCTGATCATCAACGCATCAGAAGCGATGCAGGAGCGCAGCGGGGTGATCAGCGTGGCGACGGGGGCGGCGGATTGCGACCGTGAGCGGCTGGCGAGATCGACCCTGGGCATGGAGTTGGCGCCGGGGTGCTACGTGTATGTGGAGGTGGCGGACACGGGGTGCGGCATGGATGCGCGCACGCAGGAACGGATATTTGAGCCATTTTATTCCACAAAATTCACGGGGCGGGGGCTGGGGCTGGCGGCGGTGCTGGGGATTGTGCGGGGCCACCACGGCTGCATCGAGTTGAAGAGCGCGCCGGGCCGTGGCACCACATTTCGTGTGCTGTTCCCGGCTTCGACCAAAGCGGCGCGGCCGTTGACTGTGCATCCGGGGAAGACCGCCGAGTGGCGCGGTTCAGGATGCGTGCTCGTGGTGGACGACGACGAGACCGTACGCACGGTGGCGCGGGGGATGTTGGAGCGCATGGGATTCCGGGTGCTGACCGCGGTGGATGGGCGCGAAGCGGTGGCGATGTTCAAGGAAAACGGGCCGGAGGTGCATTGCGTGCTGCTGGATCTGACCATGCCGCATTTGAACGGCGAGGAGACCTTCGCGGCGATGAACCGCCTGCGGCCGCAGGTGCCGATCGTGATTTCCAGCGGGTACTCCGAGGACGATGTGGCGCAACGATTCGCCGGCCGCGGGATCGCGGGGGTGCTCGAGAAACCGTATGCGTTTACCGCGTTGATTGAGAAAATGCGGGACGTGTTGCAGCGCGGGGACGGGACGACGGCGGCGGGTCCGTGAAGGAGTATAGATCCGGTTGGTGGGGAGTGCGGGCGCCTGGTACAAGCGCCCCTACACATGGCGTCCGGGTCCAGAGGCCCCGGACCACCTAGGAGTATACGTATATGCAGGCTTTGCGACTTGCACCGACGCAGCGGCGGTTTCACCGGGAGTTTTTGCCGCAGATTCATGCGCGCATCCATGGCCGGCGCATGCTGAAGGATATTGCGGCGATCGTGGCGCATGACCGCTGGAATTCGTTCCATGAATTTCACAGGTGTGCGCGGCAGATCGCGGAATTTTACCGCGAGGCGGGGGCGGTGGCGGAGACCTATGTGATCCCGACGGCGGGGCCCGACGGCTCGGGGCGTTGGGTCATCCAGGAAGCAAGCGACGTGTATGGCGCCACGGTGGATGTGGTGCTGCCGGTGCGCAAGCGCATTGCTGATTTCAAGCAAAACCCTTGGAACGTGGTGCAATGGTCCGCGGCGACGCCTCGCGAAGGGGTGCGCAGCGAAGTGGTCGTGATCGACGATCTGGACAAACTGCGCGCGGTGGGGGCGGGGGCCTTGCGCGGCAAGATGATTCTGACGGGGCTGGGGCCGTGGCATGTGGCGCACGAGTTTTTGCGGACGGGGGCGGACGGGGTGCTGGCCTCGGTGCCGGTGGGAACGGGGTTTGGCGCGCCGGCGCGGGAGTGCGACATGCGGCATGCGACCGAGTGGACCAAACTCGGGTGGGGCGGGTTGCCGATGGAAAATGCGGGGTGTCATCTGGTGGCGATTGCGCTGTCGGAGGACATGGGAAAATGGTTGCGGGGCGTGGTCGCGGGGCGCGCGCGGGTGGTGGTGCATACGCGGGTGGATACGCGGCGCTATGTGGGGTCGCACGATCTGGTGTCCGGGCTGGTGCTGGGGAAAGACGATCCGCAGGAGGAGGTCTGGGCACTGGCGCACAGTGCCGAGCCTGGGGCTGCGGATAATGCGTCGGGGGTGGCCGCATGCATCGCTGCGGCGCGCGCGATTGAGCAGGCGATCCGAGAAGGGCGGCTGGCGCGGCCGCGGCGCACGATTCGGTTTTTAAACGGGTACGAGTGCTACAGTTTCTTTCATTACATGGAGCACGTGCGGCGTTTGCAACCGCCGCTGGCCGGGCTGGTGGTGGACACGATCGGGCACAAGCCGGGGTACTGCAAGGGGCGGATGAACTGGCACTCCACGCTGGATTCGTCGGCCACGTTCGTCAACGAGATTGGCGAGGGTGCGATTCGCGCGGCATTGGCGCTGGATAATCCGGGGTATCATCTGGTGCGGCAGCCGTTCACATCGACGGAGGATACGCTGGCGGGTGATCCCAAGTACGGATTTCCCTGCCCGTGGCTCAACACGCATTACCAGCAGGATCGCGTGGCATTCGATCAGTACCACACGTCCGACGACACGGTGGCGCTTTTGAGTCCGCGGGGGCTGCGCGCCTGCACGGCGGCAACGGCGGGGTATCTCTATTATCTTGCGGATGCGGGGACGCGCGAGCTGATCGAGATGGCGCGGGCGCACACGCACAACGTGGTGGCGGAACTGGTGGACAAGCGCAAGACGCGGGGGAGGGAGTGGGCGGATTTTCGGGCGCTGCAGCATCGCGATTCGCTGGGGCGGCTCGCGCGCTGGGCCTGGGAGGGCGAGCGGGGGGATGTGTTGCGCGCGCTGCGGGCGGCGGAAGGCGAGGTGGGGCGGGCGGTGAAGGCGTATGGGCGGGCGGCGCGGCCTGTGCGGCTGGGGGCGGGGGCGCGGCGGATTCCGTTTCGCACAATGATGCTGGCGCCGGACCCGGAGAATTTACGTCCAGAGGTGCGGGGAAAATTGCGCGACTCGGGGCTGGGGCGCCAGCCGCTGTTCTGGGCCAACGGCCAGCGTTCGCTGGCCGAGATTGCGGCGCTGCACGCGATCGAGTTTGACCGACCCGTGCGCGTGGACAAGGTTGAGATGTATTTTGAGGGGATGGTGGCGGCGGGGTTCGTGGAACTGGTGGCGCCGGGGGCGTTCGTCAAGCGGGCGCGGCTGGAGCGGGACATGCGTGCGATTGGGTTGCGGGCGGGCATGGATGTGATGGTGCACAGTTCGCTCTCGCGCATCGGGCATGTGGCGGGCGGGGCGGAGGCGGTGATTGATGCGTTGCTGGCGGTGATCGGGCGGGCGGGCACGCTGCTGATGCCATCGTTCAATCACGGGCGGGCGAAGGTGTTTAATGCGATGACGACGCCGACGACGAATGGGGTGATTCCGGATGCGTTCTGGCGGCGCGCGGAAGCGGTGCGCAGTTTGCACGGCACGCATGCAGTGGCGGCGATCGGGCCGCGGGCGGCGG
>CAMFEP010000027.1 GCA_945949405.1 Kiritimatiellales bacterium | reverse complement strand
TGGCGGGGGGAATGGTGAATTTGTTGGTGGCGAGGCTGTCGGAGAGGGTGCAGCCGCTGATGTCCACGCTTTGGGTGGCGGTGTTAAAGAGTTCGATGTAGTCGATCTCGGGGAGATCGGTGTGGGCCAGGAACTCGTTGATCACGACGGCGTCGATGGGGGTGTTGGTGACGGGATCGGCATTGCCGGGCGAGCCCCCGACGAGGCGGCTGGCGTGCCAGGCGTTGGGGGAGGCTTCGCCGTAGTCGGGGAAGGCGAGCACGAGGGCGTGACCGCCGCCATCGGCGGGGATGGGCCAGGGCAGGTTGTGGTCGTAGGGGACGTCCAGCAGTTGCGCGCCCTCGCGGTTCTTGAGCAACACGGAGCCGCCGTTGTTGGGAAGACCGCCGGACATGGGGCCGAAGACATTCGTGAGGGCGTAGCGGCTTTGCAGCGCGGCGGGGTCGGCGGCGATGACGGCGAAGGCGCGTGCGGCGAGTTTGGTGCCGAGGGGGAAGGTGTAGGAGACGTCGCCGGCGAGGGAGTAGCCTCCGAGGTCGTGGGCGACAGGCTCGGTGTTAAAGAGTTCGATGTAGATCAGCGAGTTGGTCACGTTCGCGACGGCGGGGTTGTACATGATCTCCGAGATGATGAAGGGGCTGCGGTGGTTCGAGGGCGTGAGCTGGCGAAGGGGCGTGTTGAGCCAGGGGTTGCTGGTGTCGTAATAGGCCGGGCTATTGCTGCCGGGGGTGGGGAGAAAGATCGGCGAGGGGCCGAAGCCGTCGTAGGTACAGTGTACATAATACTGCACGATGCCCGAAAATCCGGCGGGAATGGGTGAGATGGTCTGGTAGTTCAGGCCGGCGGTGTTGGTCATGGCGATGGCGGTGAAGGCACCGTTGGTGCCGAAGCGATAGCGGGCTTGCAGGACGACGTTGGAGGATTCCGTGGCGGGTTCGGCGATGACGCTGATGTGCACGAGGGCATCGAGCGACGGTGAGTTGGGGGTGTTGGCGAGGTTTGAGAGCTGCACGCCATCGGGCGGCAAGATGAAAATATTGTCGAGGCCGAGGACTTGGTTCGTGGTCTGATCGCCGGTCTTGACGATGCGGATGAAGAGGGGGTCGAGGCTGTCGAGTTGATAGGAGTATTCGGTCCAGTCGTCGCTGATGCGGTCGAAGGATTGGGCGGTGGTCCAATTCGTGCCGTCCGCGGAATGGCGGATTTCGAAGAACTGGTCGCCAGCGCCGTCGGTGCCGCGTTTGCCTTGGAAGGTGACGCTGGCGACGCCATGGGGCATGTAGGGGCCCTGGATCCAGGAGTTGCTGGTGGCGTTGAAGTCGTTCAGCCAGCCCGACTGGGCGCCGAGGGTAACCCCGAGGCCGCCACGGGTGGGGCGGACCTGACCGTCGGTGAGGGTCCAGCCGCCGAAGGTGGTGTTGGTCCAGACGGGGCCGGTGTCGGGCCAGGTTTCGAAGTTTTGGGAGGCGATTTGGGCGTGGATGGTGGGGGGAAGGAGGAGGGAAAGGGCCAGGGCGAGGGGCTTCCATGGGTGTAAATGCTGTGGGGAGCGGTGCATTGCTTTATCCTGATTGAATTATAGCCTATGGGGGAGGGGGGGAGGACGGATGGAAGAATGGAAGGATGGATGGGATGCGGGCTGGGCGTCAAAGGTCAGAGGTGCGGGTGTTTTTCTTAAGGGTGTCGTGCTATTGGCCTACCTGCATCGCTACGCACGGCTGGCAGCCCGTTGAAAAAATGCGCATTTGTTTCATGTCCCCGGCGGCGGGGCCCGCTTCCCCTCACCCCGGCCCTCTCCCTCAAGGGGAGAGGGAGAAATATCGCTGGCGAGGTTCCATTCTCCGTGGCTGGCGACGGCTTGCAACTCGACGGTGTCGATCAAGTCTTGGTGCGCAGCGGTATCAGGCGGGATTTGAGGTCGGTCATGGCGGCTTGGGGGTGGTGCAGGACGGACTCTATTTTGTCGAAGTCCAGGATTCCGATGCCGGAGAGGGCGGGACGCACGTAGATGGTAGGTGGGGATGCCTTGAGTTTGCGGGCGGTGGCCTGATCCACGAGGATGTCGAACATGCCGAGGGTGGCGTTGACGATGTTGGGTGGCTTGGAGGAGCAGGCTTCTCGTGTAGGGGCGACATCGATGGCGATGGTGGTGTCGCAGGTTTCCGTGAGCAGGTCGTAGGGCAGGTTGTTGACCAAGCCGCCATCCACGAGAATCCGGCCGTTCCAAGTCACCGGTACAAACACGCCGGGGATGGACATGCTGGCGCGGATCGCGGGGAGCAAGTCACCGGAATTAAACACGACCGGCTCGCCGCGGTGGAAGTCGGTGGCGGTGACCAGCAGCGGGATTTTTAAATCCTCAAAGGTGCTGACGCCGAGTTGCTCGATCAAGTGTTGCAGGAAGCGTTCGGGATTCAGCAAGCCGCGCCCGCTCCAATCGGGGCGCATACCGCCAAACCATTTCAGCAGGTTGTCCTTCTTGCGGTAAATGGTTTTGGGCGTATCCGTGCGCGAGATGATGTGCTCGTGGATGAAATCGCGCACATCGCGTCCGGATCTTCCGGAGGCGTACAAGAGCCCGATGATCGCGCCCATGCTGGTGCCGGCGATGGCGGCGGGGGTTACGCCGCAGGCATCGATGGTTTCCAAGGCAAGGACGTGGGCCATGCCGCGCACGCCGCCGCCGCCGAGGGCGAGACCCACGTTCATGAGCGATCGCTCCGAAGGCGGCTTGTGGTTGTCCAGGCGTTTAGCCAGCCCGCGATGAAAGCCGCCTGCTTCTCGCGAATGTGTTCGTGGAAATGCACATGATCGCAGTACAGATTTGGACCGAGATTTTGCGTGAACGTATGCAGGTCGATGACCGGCACACCAGCGGCGAGCATGACGCGATCGGCCACGGCATTGCAGGCGGCGACGTCGGCGGCGAAGCGATGAATTCCCTTGTCGGGGGTGTTGTGGATGCGCTCGTCGCACGGGGTCGTGCGCATCCAGATCAATTGTGTGCGCAGGTCACGGGCGACGGCGACGATGGCGCGGAGGTTGCGTTCGTAGGTGTCGATGGGCACCTGCCGGGCGCCGGTGGCGGGGTTGGTTTTGATGTCGTGCAGGCCACAATTCACCAGGAGCAAGTCGGCGTCAAAGGTGTTGGCCGCGGCGAGGGTGCGCATGAAGGCGAGGACCATTGATGAGTCGCCACCGTTGGCGCCTTGCGGGTTATCCAGATTCAGGAGCGCTTCGGTCTGCCCCTCCTTGCGGGCGTAGGTCATTACGCCGGCGAGGGCTCGCTCCAGGTGGGGGCCGTATTGCAGCGAGATGCTGTCACCGATGATATAAAGCTTCATATGTGTGCCGGCCTCATCGAGGCCGGGTACAGCAGACTGGAAAAAGCGCTAGCGTTGGGCGGGGAAGGGGCGGGCGCAATCGGTGCAGTGGTAGAGGCCGGAGATTTGGGTGACGGATTCGCCGGGGGCGAGTTCCTGGTATTCCAGGTTGGATGAGCCGCAGTGGGGGCAGCGGGGTTTGGGCTGGCTGTGCATGGACTGATCCCATTTTTCGGTGGCGTCACAGGCACGGTCGTATAATTCATCGACGACCGAGATGTTGATGCTTTCCAGGCCGGTTTCCGCATCCGTTTCGGGTTGGGTCGAAAAGGGAATTTGTTGGGATTTCAGGAAATCGGTGAGGGAGGTTGCGAGGGTGGGATCGAGGATGGCGAGGGTTTTCATTGGGGGGGGGAGTATAGGGCGGGGGCGGAGGAATGGAAGAGTGGAAGAATGGTTCGATTCCGATTCCGATACCGATTCCGACCCCGATGGGATTGGAAGGGGATTTACAGGCTGAGGAGTTCCTGGATGTCCTCCCAGGAGAGGCGTTGGATCATGGCTTCGTCGGATTCGATGGTGGCGTCGATGACGGCTTGTTTGCGGGCCTGGAGGGCGAGGACCTTTTCCTCGACGGTGCCGGCGGTGATGAGTTTGATGGCGTAGACGGTGCGGTGCTGGCCGATGCGGTAGGCGCGGTCCGTGGCCTGGTTTTCGACGGCGGGGTTCCACCAGGGGTCAAAGTGGATCACGGTGTCTGCGCCGGTGAGGTTCAAGCCTGAGCCGCCGGCTTTGAGGCTGATCAGGAAGACAGGAATATCGCGTTGGGTGTTGAACTTTTGCACCACCTGCATGCGTTCCTTCGTGGCGCCGTCGAGGTAGCAATAGGTGATTTCGCGTTTTTCGAGTTCCTGGCGCAGGATTGTGAGCATCGAGACGAACTGGCTAAAGACCAGAACGCGGTGGCCGCCGTCCATGGCTTCGTCGAGCAATTCGAAAAAGAGATCCATCTTCGCGGAGGGATGCTCGGACTTGATGCCATCCAGTTTAAGCAGGTCCAGGTGGCAGCAGACCTGGCGGAGGCGCATCAGGGTGGTCAGGATTTCCATGCGGCTGCGCTGGAAGCCGCGTTCCGAAATCAGGTCCTGGATCTTGCGGCGCGATTGTTGGAGGACCTCATTATAGACAAGGCGCTGGTCGGCGGTGAGGCTGCAGGGGGCGATCTTTTCGATTTTGGGTGGCAGTTCCTTGGCCACGTCAATTTTCAGGCGGCGCAGGAGGAAGGGGTGCAACTTGCGGCGCAGGTGGGATTGGGCCATGGCGGCATCCGGGCCGCCGCGGGCGATGGTCATTTCATAGCGGCCGCGGAAGGCCTCGTGCGGGCCGAGGTAGCCGGGCATGAGGAAATCCATGATCGACCAGAGATCCGAGACGCTGTTTTCGACCGGCGTGCCGGTGAGCACGAGGCGGTGGTGGGCGCGCAGCTTTTTGGCGGCGAGGGCATTTTGGGTGGAGCGGTTTTTGATGTGCTGGGCTTCGTCGAGGACCATCACGGAAAAATCCTGTTCGAGGTAATGATCCAGGTCGCGGCGCATCAGGGCGTAGGAGGTGATGAGGAGGTTGCTGGTGGCGACGGCGGGCCAGCGATCATGGCGGTCGGGGCCGGCCATGGTCATGACCCGGAGATTCGGGGCGAACTTGGCGGCCTCGGCGGCCCAGTTATCGACGATGCTCGTGGGGCAGACGATGAGGGCGGGTTTGGCGCGGGCATCTGGGGTTAGGCGTTCGAGCTGGAGCCAGATCAGGGTCTGGATGGTTTTGCCGAGGCCCATTTCGTCGGCGAGCAGGCCGCAGAAACCGTTCTTCTCGAGGAAGCGCAGCCAGCAGACGCCTTCCTTCTGATAGGGGCGCAGGGTTTTTTCCATTTCGGGCGAGAAGGCGACGGGCTCCACTTCGATGGTGCGGTTTTGTTGTTCGGCGCGCACGCGCCACTGCTGGGGCTGCTCGACGTCCACGCCATCGAGGGCGTCGAGGGAGGATTTGACGAAGGGCGCGTAGATTTGGGAGAGGCGGAAATAGCCGGGCTGGCTGCTTTCGCCGGAGGCGCAATCGGCAAAGACATCCTGCATGGCGGAGACGGCATCGGTATCGATAAAGAGGGTGCGTCCGCGATGTTCGACGAACGAATCGCCCATGAGGATCGCGCGATGGATGTCCTGGGGTGAGAGGCTGGCGCCGTCTGGGGCCTCGAAATCGAAACCAACGTCGAACCAGCCGCCCTCGCTGACATCGCGCACATGGACGACGGGGGCCACGAAATGCGATTCGTCCATGAACCCCTCGACGCGGCCATGGAGTTCCACGCGCCAGCCGCGGCGGCGCAGGGAGGGGATGGCGCTACCGAGGAAATTGAGGACTTCGCGCTTGCCGACGATGCTCGAGAGGGCATCGCCGACTTCGCCGATCAGGCCGTAGCGGGCGAGGAGTTTGAGGGCTTCGCGCTCGGCGTCGGGGTTGCGCACGGTAAAGCGCAGGAGGTCCGCGGGGTCAGGGATGGCGACGTGTTCCTGCGGGTCGCGGCGGCAGGCGACGATGGGGGGATTGCCGCCATAGCGGGCGAGGAGGGTGACGGAGAGCGAAGCCTGGCTGCCGTTGACCACGAGTTGATAGGCGGGGGTGGCGGGCTCGACGGAGAAGAGGTCCAGCGAAATGTCGGACTCGATGCGCGTGTTCGCGGTGAGGGTGGGGAGTTCCTGGCGGAAAAAGCGCAGGAGTTGGGGGCGGGGGATGATCACGGGGGCGGCGTAGATGCCGTGGTAGGGGCCGGGGAGGACGGTGGCGAGGGGCCAGAAATGTTGCGCGCCATAGACCCAGCCTACGCGGCCTGCGACTATGTATACGGGGACCTCGGCGCCGGCCAGAAAGGGCAGTTCCGTGTGGGCCATCAGGATCAGCTCGCCGTTATCGCGATCGAGATCCATGCGGATGTGGGTGGTGAGGGGGGTGTCATGGACCTGGATTGGCGCGTCGGCGGTGCCAACGAGGGTGCGGCCAGAGAGCAGGCGCAGGAGATTGACGAAATCGGCGCGGCTGACGGAGAGGGCGCCGCGGGCGGGTCCTTCGCAGATGTCCTCGAGCACGAAGAGGAGTGCCTCCTCCTGCTTATTAAAGGAGAGAGGGCATTCGAGGGGGATTTGGTCGAGGGGCGAGGTTTTGCCGTCGAATTCTGCTTCGCAGAGGATGGGGATGGCGTCGCGGGGGATACCGTCCTGCCAGCCGACGTTGAGGGTGATGCGGATGGTGGCGTGGAGAGCGCCGGGGGTTGCGGGAGAGACGCGGCGGAGATAGGCGTCCTCGGTGATGGAGGCGAGGCGGGAGGCGCGGCGGAGTTCCTCGCGGTACTTGGCTTCGCGCAGGGGGTCGGCGGCGCGGCGGACGAGGGTGAGGGCGAGGGCGATCACGTGGGCGCAGATGACGCCGCGTTCGACATTGGCATAGCAGGGGCAGTGGCTTTCGACCAGGCCGTTGGTGAGGATGCGCAGGGAGGTGCGCAAATCGCGGTTATTCCAGCGGATGGTGCCTGAAACCAGGGGTGACTCGAAGGTGGCGTCAAGCACGAGACCCCGTTCAACCAAGGCATCCGCGTCGCGGAGAACCTGATCACCAGCCCAGTCGAGCAGGCGCTTACGGGTGAACGGCAGATTCGTCATAAAATGTCGACATATAGCGCGGCTGGGGAGGAGTTGCCAGCGCGAAATTCTCGCCATGGAATTGATAAATGCGGGCTAAGAAATCCTTGAATCGGGAGTTATTCGGGAGTTTTGGGGATAACGGCCTGAGTATTCGGCCAAATACCTTGACCATAGGATAGCCCCGCCCTACAGTGGGCTAGCTAGTCAGCAAAAGGGAAAATACGTTCATGAACGCAGGAATTGTGGTTGCCGCCGGTCGAACCTCGCCCATGGGGAGTCATGTGGACCGTGCTTTTTTGAGTTTGGGGACCAAGCCCGTGCTGGCCTACTCGCTGATCGCTTTTGAGAAATGTCCGGACATTGACATGGTGGTTTTGGTCGTGCGCAAAGACCGGGTTGATGCGGGGCAGGCGTTGGCCAAGATGTTTGGCTGTTCGAAAGTCAAAAAAATCGTCGGTGGCGGCGCGTTGCGGCAGGGGTCCGTGCAGGCCGGGCTGGATGAGTTGCACGATGAAATCACCTTTGTCACTGTGCATGACGGCAGTCGGCCGTGCGTGACGCCCGACCAGATCAGCGAGACGATCAAGAGCGCCAAGCGCTACGGCACGGGCGTGGCGGCGGTGAAGGCGGAGGACAGCCTCAAGGAAGTCCTTAAGGGCCAGACGGTGACGCGCACGCTTGATCGCTCCAAATTCTGGTATGCGTTGACGCCGCAAAGTTTCCGGCGCGAGTTGCTGGTGAAGGGACACGAAAGCGCGCGCAAGAAGCAACTGACCGTGTGGGACGACTCGGAAGCGGTGGCGCTGGTGGCCGACGAGGTGCATCTGGTGCCCACAACGGTTCCGAACATCAAGATTATTTCCGCGGATGATCTGACACTCGCCGCGGCCGTGCTGCGGCTGTAATTGGGGACCGGCGCATGGCCGACCAACGCTACGCCATCCTTGGGGACATTCATAGCAACTGGGCGGCGCTGGAGGCTGTGCTCGCGGACGCCAAGGCCCAGGGGGTTTGCCAGTTCCTCTGCGTGGGGGATGTGGTGGGATACAATGCCGATCCGCTGCGCTGCCTGGACAAGGTGATGGAACTGGGCTGCGTCACGGTGATGGGCAACCACGACTCCTACTGCAGTTCGGATTCGCCGCTCGACGATTTTCATCCGCTCGCCGCGGAGGTGGTGCGCTGGACGCGCGCGCAGCTCAAGCCGGCGCACGTACAATTTCTACGCGAGTTGAAATACGTGCGGCGGGTGGCGGGATTCACGCTGGTGCACAGCACCCTCGACATGCCCGAGAAGTGGGGCTATGTGTTCGACACGCTCGAAGCCGACGCGAATTTTAATTACCAATCCACGGCGGTGTGTTTCCATGGACACACGCATGTGCCGGTGGTGTTTGAGCGGCAGAAGAGCGTGCGCCGTTCGCACTTCACCAAATTGAAACTGGAAATGGGCGCGCGGTATTTCATCAATGTCGGCAGCGTGGGTCAGCCACGGGACGGGGATCCGCGGGCCGCGTATGTGATTTACGATGCGGCGGGCAAGACGGTGGAGTTGCGGCGGTTGCCATACGACGTGGAGGCGACGCAGGCTGGGATCCGCGACGCGGGCCTGCCGGATCGGCTGGCGCGGCGGCTGATGTTCGGGAAGTAGGCGCGCGCGGCGGCGAGGATTCGGAGAACCGCGAAGGCACGAAGGGCACGAAGCAGACCACAAAGCAGGCTTGGTGCTTCACGTCGTGATCTTGGTCCCTTTGTGGTTTTCCGTGCTTTCCCGCCCGTTTTGCGTTGCCTTGATTCCCGTGGTTTTCCTACAGTCTTCTGTTTAGCCCAAAGGATTCATCCCCATGGTACGCATACTGCAAATGTTGTTCGGTTCCAAACGTCTGCGAGACCTGCGCGCGATCCGGCCGATGGTCGAGCGCATCAACGTGCTGGAGCAAGAGTACCAGTCCTTGAGTGATGAGCAGCTGCGGGCCAAGACGGTGGAGTTCAAGGCGCGCCTGGCCAAGGGCGAGACGATTGACGACCTGTTGTGCGAGGCTTTTGCCGTGGTCAAAAACACCTGCCGCCGGCTGGTGGGAACGTCGGCGGAAGTCTGCGGGCACGCGATGAACTGGGACATGGTGCCCTTCGACACGCAGCTCATGGGCGGGATCGTGCTGCACCAGGGCAAAATTTCTGAGATGGCCACGGGCGAGGGCAAGACGCTTGTGGCGACGATGCCGCTCTATCTCAACGCGCTGTCAGGGAAGAGTGTGCATCTGATCACGACCAACGATTACCTGGCGCGCCGCGATTCGCAGTGGATGGGGCATGTGTTCACGTATCTCGGGCTGACGGTGGGGTGCATCCAGAACCACATGCATCCGGCGGAGCGTCGCGCGCAGTATGCCTGCGACATCACCTATGGCACCAACAGCGAGTTTGGCTTCGACTACCTGCGCGACAACGGCATGGCCTTCGATCCCCAGGCGCAGGTGCAGCGCGGACACGATTACGCGATCATCGACGAAATCGACAGCATTTTGATCGACGAGGCGCGCACGCCGCTGATCATTTCCGGGCCGGCACCGGTGTCCACGCACCAATTTTTTGAACTGCGTCCGCGCGTCGAGGGGCTTGTGCGCAAGCAGCGCGCCCTGTGCAGCCAGTACGCGCAGGAAGCCAAAGAGGCCATCGACAAGGATGACAAGGATCTGGCGCAACAGCGGCTTTACCAGGTGTTCCACGGGATGCCGAAGCACAAGCAACTGCAGCACATGCTGGAGGATGCGCCCGTGCGCCGGCTGCATGAACAGATCGAGAACTCCATGCTCACGGAAATGCGCAAGGAAGAGGGGCGTGTGTGGCGCGAGGATCTGTATTTCACGATCGACGAGCGCGGTCACGAGGCGACATTGACCGAAAAGGGTTGCGAGGCTCTCAACCCGAGCGACCCCGACGCGTTTCTGTTGCCGGATCTGGTGAGTCTCACGGCGGATGTCGATGCCGAGCCGGGGGTATCGGATCAGGACAAGGCGCGGCGCCGGCAGGAGATCCAGACGACGTTCGCGGAGAAGAGCGAGCGCATCCACAACGTCGACCAGCTCATCCGGGCCTACTGTTTGTATGAGCGCGACGTTCATTACGTCGTGCAGGAAAACCAGGTGATGATCGTGGACGAGTACACGGGGCGTATTCTGCCGGGGCGGCGCTGGAGCGACGGACTGCACCAGGCGGTGGAAGCCAAGGAAGGCGTCAAGATCGAGCGCGAGACGCAGACGCTGGCCACGATCACGATCCAGAACTATTTCCGCATGTACGGCAAGCTGGCGGGCATGACCGGCACGGCTGAGACCGAGGCCAATGAATTTCATTCGATCTACAAACTCGACGTGGTGGTGATCCCGACCAACCGGCCCGTGCGACGCGTCGACGGCAACGACGTGATTTACAAGACGCAGCGCGAAAAATTCAAGGCGGTGATCGAGGAGATCACGGCGTGCCACGGGCGCGGGCAGCCGGTGCTGGTGGGCACGGCGAGCGTGGATACCTCCGAGCTGATCAGCCGCATGCTCAAGCGCGCCGGCATTCCGCATAACGTGCTCAACGCCAAGCAGCATGAGCGCGAGGCCGAGATCGTGGCGCGCGCGGGCCAATCCGGCGCGGTGACGATCGCCACGAACATGGCCGGACGCGGGACGGACATCAAGCTGGGCGAAGGCGTGGTCAACATCGACCGGTCGGTGATTCTTTCGGGCACGGCGTTGGAAGACCGCGTGGACGGCAAGACGACGTTGCGCGACAAACTGCTGGCGGAACCCTGTGGCCTGCATGTGATCGGATCGGAGCGCCATGAATCGCGGCGCATCGACCGGCAGTTGCGCGGGCGCTGCGCGCGCCAGGGCGATCCGGGGTCGTCGCGTTTTTACATTTCCCTGGAAGACGATCTGATGCGGCTGTTCGGATCCGACCGCATCGCCGGGATCATGGGCCGGCTGGGGTTGGAAGAGGGGCAGCAACTGGAGCACAAGCTGCTCAACCGTTCCATCGAAACCGCGCAGCGCCGCGTGGAGCAGCAGAATTTTTCAATCCGCAAGCGCACGCTGGAATACGACGACGTCATGAACCGGCAGCGCAACGTGATTTATGGGTTCCGCGGCGACATCGTGCGCAGCCACAATGTGCGCGAGCATCTGCTCGATATTTTTAGCGAGGTGATCGAAGACCGCGTGGCCCAATGGATGGGGGACGTGGACGACGCAGAAGGCGTGACGGCTTTCATGGAATGGGTGCGGGCGACTTTCCCGATTCCCATCCGCGAAGACGAGGTGCGCACGCTGCGCGAAGCAGGCCAGGAAGCGGTGGCGGAGGATGTGTTCAGGCGGGTGCAGGAGGCGTACGGGCTCAAGGCGGAGTTGGAAGACCCGGCGATGCTGGCCACGATGGAGCGGCATGTGATGCTGCATGCCGTCGACACGCACTGGCAGGAATACTTGCGCTCGATGGATGCATTGCGTCAGGGGGTGGGGCTGCGGGCTTACGGGCAGCGCGATCCGCTGGTGGAATACAAGCGCGAGGCGTTTGAGATGTTCGAGGAGTTGATGGGCGACATCAAGCAGGAGATTGCCTCGGCGATTTTCCGGTCATCCACGTCACTCAAGTCACTCGAAGCGTTCATGACTTCGCTGCCGCGCACCATGGCGGTGCATGAGGGTGTGAGTTTGCTGGGGCGCGGTGCGGGGGCACCGGCGACCGCGGCGGGTGGCGGCGAGCCGTCGCGACGTCCCGCGCTGGACGTGGGTGCGATGCTGGATGAAATGCCGACGGGGCGGGTGGCGAGCGAGCCGGTGATTCGTGAAGAGCCCAAGGTGGGGCGCAACGATCCGTGCCCGTGCGGCAGTGGGAAGAAATACAAGAAGTGCCACGGGGTCGAGGCATGAGTGCCGTTGGTTTTGGCAGCGGGGCTTCGCGCAGGGAATGCGGTGTGCGTTTGGCCCTCCCCCTCGGCTTCGCTTGGGGCAGGCCGCGGCGGGCAAGTTCGAATCTGGGACGGAGACCGCGTCCGGAGGCCGCGGTCCACCTCGGAGCCGGGGTCAGCGACCCCGGCTACAGAAGAAAGCCTCATCCGTGGAGTCGGGACACTCAAGTCCCGGGTGGAGTGGCGTGAAGCCACGCGGGCTCAACGCGGTACCGTGGCGCGCGGTGGCCGCGGTGGCCTGTGGGTTGATGCTGGCGGCCGCGTTTCCTCCATTCAGTTTCGCGCAAGCGGGGTGGATGGCGTTGGTGCCGATCGTGGTGATCGCCCGATTCTCCGCACCGCGGGTGGCGTTTCGCTGGGGCTTTTTGGCGGGGCTGGTGTTCTGGGGGCTGACGCTGATCTGGCTGCGCCGACTGGCGGATTACGAAACTCCCTGGGTTGCCGTGGGAATTGCCTGGCTCGCGCTGGCGGGGTATTGCGCGCTTTACACGGGAATGTTCGCGGCGGCGACGGCGCGGCTATGGACGGGGGTGCGGCGCGGAGAAGAGCGGCTCGGCACAGCCTCGCCCTCCAGGGGGGGGCAAGAGAGTTTTCCGGGGGTTCGGAATGTGGGGCGGATGGTGGCGATGGCGCTGCTGTGGGTGGGGTTTGAGTATGTGCGGTCGACGTTTTGCACGGGCTTTGCGTGGAATGCGCTGGGTATTTCCCAATATCGCAATCTTGGGTTGATTCAGATCGCCGAGTGGGGCGGGGTATACGCGGTGTCGGCGCTGCTGGTGCTGGTCAATGCGGCGCTGGCCATCACAGCGATTGATTTTGCCCTGCCGTGGATTTCCGGGGAACGGGCGCGCCCGCGCATTCACATTGAATTGTTCGTGGCGACGGTTTGCGTGCTGCTCACGCTTTCCTATGGGCAGAAGCGGGTCCGCGCGTTGCGTGCCGACGACGCGAGGCATCCGCCGGTGATGCTGCAATGCGCTTCCGTGCAGGGCAATGTTGCGCAGGACGACAAGTGGTCGGAGGAACTGGAGCGCGCGTTGCGCGACCGGCTCATCGACCTGACCCAGCGTGCGGCGATCGCGAAGCCGGACCTGATCATCTGGCCCGAGACGTCGGTGCCGATCCTGCTCACGGCCTCGGCGTCAGAACCGACGTTTATGAACACGTTGGCATCGGAGATTGGCGTGCCGCTGCTGGTGGGGGCGATCGAGGTGGATGACGCGCGCGGTGCGGAGCGCTACTTCAACAGCGCGTTTCTGTACGGCGGCGATGGCGGGCTGGAGGAAGTCTATCGCAAGCAGCATCTCGTGCCGTTCGGCGAGTACATTCCGCTGGGCAATGTGATTCCGGCGCTCGAGCGCTTCGCGCCACTGGGGTACAGCTGCGTGTCGGGTACGACCGGCACGGTGTTCCGCCTGGCGGCATCGGGGGTGCCCTTCACGACACTGATCTGCTTTGAGGACACGATTGCGGGGCTGGCGCGGCGGGCCGTGCGCAACGGGGTGCGCCTGCTGATCAACCAGACCAACGACGCCTGGTTTAAAGACACATGCGCGGCGGTGCAACACATGAGCCATTGCGTGTTCCGATGCGTTGAAAATCGCGTGCCGGCCGTGCGCTGCGCCAATTTCGGTGTGAGTTGCATCATCGACCGGACGGGGGCGCTGGATGGCGCGACGGTCGAGGCGTTGGCCGGGCGCGATACGCACGACACGCTATTCCGCGTGGACCCGGTGAGCGTGCCGGCGGCGGGGAAACGTTCGACGTTTTACACGCGATTTGGAGATTTGCCTTTTGCCCTACCGGCGGCGGTGATGGCGCTGGCCACGCTGGCGCAGGGGTGGCGAAGGAATTGCCGATTGTAGATTTCAGATTGAAGATTGAGGGGAGGGGGGAGTGAATGGGATCGATCCCGATTCCGATTCCGACCCCGAGCTCTTCCACGATGCGGTGTGCGTGACAGGGGGGCGGAAGCGTGGTAGGAAGGGCGGGATTCTTGGGGGGCGGAATTTTGGGAGGCGTTGAGGTTCATGGCGGATGAATTGCAGATGCGGCGGGAGCGCCTGCAAACCAGGCTTGTGGAAATGCGGGACTACCTGGATGTGGCCGGCCGGCGCAAAAAGCTGGCGGAACTCGAGGCCCAGGCGACCCAGCCCGGATTCTGGAATGACCAGAGTGCCGCGCGCGCCACGATTGCGCGCACGAACGAACAACGCGCGGTCCTTAATCCATTCAGCAAAATCGAATCCGGCGTTGAAGAAGCCGGGTTGCTTGTGGAGATGATGGCGGCGGAATCCGATGCGGCACAGAAGGGCGACATGGAGAAGGAACTCGAGGGGTTGCTGGATAAATCCGAAAAATCCTTTGAACACCTTGAAGTGCAGTCACTGCTGAACGGGCGTATGGATGGAAGTAATGCCTACCTCATGCTGCATGCGGGGGCGGGCGGCACGGAGTCCTGTGACTGGGCCGACATGCTGCTGCGAATGTACCGGCGTTTTTGCGAACGGAGCGGGTTTGAGATCGAACTGATCGATTTTCAGGCCGGCGAAGAAGCGGGCATTCGCAGCGCGACGTTTTCCGTGTCCGGCCCCTATGCGTATGGGTTCATGAAGGCCGAGCGCGGGGTGCACCGGCTTGTACGCATCAGCCCATTTGATTCCAACAAGCGCCGCCATACCTCCTTCGTCTCGCTCGATGTTGTCGCGGAAGTCGACGAGGACATCGAGGTGGAGATCCGGGACGAGGATTTGCGCGTGGATACGTACCGTTCGGGCGGGGCGGGCGGACAGCACGTCAACAAAACGGATTCGGCGGTGCGATTGACGCACATGCCCACGGGCATCGTGGTGGCCTGCCAGGCGGAGCGTTCGCAGCATAAGAACCGCGCCAAGGCCATGAAGATTTTGAAGGCCAAGTTGTACGAGTGGCACCTGGACCGGCAGCGCAAAGATCTCGAAAAGTTTTATGGAGAGAAGGGCGCCATTGCCTGGGGGAGCCAGATCCGGTCCTATGTGCTGCAGCCATACACGCTGGTCAAAGACCACCGGACGGACACGGAGACCTCCAACGTTCAGGCGGTGCTCGACGGCGAGCTGCAAGCGTTCATCGATGCGTACCTCAAGCAAAAGGTTGGCGCGGCGCAGCAGGCGGGGGGCGGGCGATGATTTTTTCCTGCGAATATTTGACCACGGATGGCACGGACATCACGGATACCGAAGCCAACCATGCTGAAGGCACAAGACGATGCCGCTGACGAGCATGACGGGATTTGGACGGGGGAGTGCCACGCGGGGCGGGATTCGCGTGGATGTGGAAATTTCATCGGTCAACCGCAAGCAGTTTGATGCGCGGCTGAATCTGCCGCGGCCGCTGGCGGTGCTGGAAGCGCGGGTGCAGATGCTGCTCGAAACGGGTATTTCGCGGGGGCAGATCTCGGTCAACGTGCGCGTCGCGGAAGCGCGCGCGGCGGGGCAGGGCGTGCTGCACATTGACCGGCAGGCGGCGGCGGCGGGCGTGCGCGCCTTGCGGCGCTCGGCGGCGGCGTTGAAGTTGCCCGACACGCTGGGGGCCGAGGTTCTATTGCAATTGCCGGGTGTGCTGGTGGTTTCCGACCGGGCGCAGGATGCGGAGCGGGTGTGGCCGGCGATGCGCGCGGCGGTGCAGCAGGCGCTGGCGGCGCTGCTGGTGATGCGCCGGCGGGAAGGCATGGCATTGGCGCGGGACTTGCGGACGCGATTGCGCGAATTGGAAAACATCCGGCGCCAGGTGGCGCGGCGCGCGCCGGAGTTGCAGCGGGTATACGAGCGTGATCTGCGCAAGCGGGTGGCCGACGCGGGGCTGACGAGCGGGCGCAACGATCCGCAGGTACTCAAGGAGTTGCTCTTCTTCGCGGACAAGTCCGATGTTTCCGAGGAGCTCGTGCGGCTGCAAAGTCATTTTTCGCACGCGGCGGAATTGATGGCCTCGCGCAAGCCGGTGGGGCGTCCGCTCGATTTCCTGTGCCAGGAATTGTTTCGCGAGATCAACACCGTCGGCTCAAAATCCATGGATGCGGGGCTCACGCGCCTCGTGGTGGAATTTAAGGCCCGGCTGGAAGCGGTGCGGGAGCAGGTGCAGAATGTCGAGTGAAATCGGGCAGGATTCGGCACAACCGCGAATTCACGCGAATACACGCGAAGCGAAATTACGTCCACTGCTGATTGTTGTGGCGGCGCCTTCGGGGGCGGGGAAGACGACGTTGTGCGACCGCCTGCTCAATGAATTCCCCCAGATCACCTACTCGGTGTCCTGCACGACGCGTCCGCCGCGTGGCCAGGAAGTGAATGGCGTTGATTACCACTTTTTGAATCCCACCGAATTCGAGCACCAGGTGCAGGCAGGGGAATTTCTGGAGCATGCGCTGGTGCATGGGTATCGCTACGGGACGTTGCACAAGACCGTTGCGGACGCGCTGCATGCGGGGCACAGCGTCCTGATGGATCTCGACGTGCAGGGTGCGGCGCGATTGCGCGACTCCGTGGCGAAGGCGCGGGAAGGCGATTTGCTGAAGACCGGGTTCGTGGATGTGTTCATCGAGCCGCCGTCGCTGGAGGTGCTGCGCGAGCGGCTGGCGCGCCGGGGTGAGGATCCCGAGGAAAGCATGGAGCGGCGGCTGCGCAATGCGGCCAACGAGATGCGACATAGCCATGAGTTTCACTATCGCATCGTCAATGCAGCGGTCGATGTGGCGTATAGGGAGTTTCGCGCGATTGTGCTGCGGGAGTGGCAGGCGCGGGCTTAGCGGCTGGCGGCGGCCAAAGCGGTCTAGCAGTGAACGCGGTGTGCGTTTGGTACGAAACGGGCTGGGCGCTTTCGCCCCACCCGCGGCGTTGCCGAACATGGCGCGTACAAGGAGTACAGCACCATGTCCGGCGCCTTGCGCTTGGGGCAAAATCACCCCACCCGTTTCGCATCCCCGCATGCGCGGGGCAGCCAAACGCACACCGCACTTGCCATCGCCCATCGCAGACTCGGGCGATTTCGGAGAGGAACGGCGCTTGACGGATAGAGGCGCAAAATGGTCGGATTCTCACATGTCCACTTCACCATGCATCTTATTGGGGGTTACGGGGTCGATTGCGGCGTACCGGGCGGCGGAGCTGGTGCGGCTGATGTTCACCCGTGACTGGGATGTGCATGTGCTGATGACGCGCTGGGCCACGGAGTTCGTGGGCAAGCTGACATTTCAGACCTTGTCGCGCCATCCCGTAGGGGTTGAAATGTTCGGGGGCGACGTGGATTGGCGGCCCGAGCATATCGAAGCCGCGGATCGCGCGGATGCGATGGTGATCGCGCCCTGCACGGCGAATGTGATGGCCAAACTGGCGCATGGACTGGCGGACGATTTGCTGACGAGCACGGTGCTGGCCTGCCAGGCGCCGCTGATCGTGGCACCTGCGATGAACGTGCATATGTGGGACCACCCGGCAACGCAGGCGAATCTGGCGATCTTGAAAAAGCGCGGGGTGCAGATTGTTGAGCCGGCGGTGGGGGATCTGGCCTGCGGTTACGAAGGCAAGGGGCGGCTGGCACCGCTGGAGCAGATTCTGGCGGCGGTGGACGCGGTGCTGGCGGGGAAGGGGTAGGGACGGCGGAAACTTTGAACTTTCAACGTTCAACCTTCAATTTTCGGCGTTGAACTGGCGAAGCAGGGACAGGCATGACCAAGCATGGGGTATGGGCGTTGTTGTTGATCGCGGTGACGGTGATCGTGCTTTTGCTGACGCGGGGCAAGGCGGATGTGCCGCTGGTTTTCTGGACGCTGGACAATATTCGCGCGGCTTTCGTGTATCTGGGTTTCACCGTGGTGGGGGTGGTGATCGGGGTGCTGCTGAAGTGAGCGCGGGTGTTCGGGCGGCCAATCTCTCTGCATAAGAGGAAGCGGTGTGCGTTTGGTGCGAATCTGGAACGGAGACCGCGTCCGGAGGCCACGGTCCACCTCGGACGGAGCCGGGGTCAGCGACCCCAGCTACAGCGGAAGCCTTCCAAATGAATGCAACCCTTGAACTCGACGGTATCCCGGTTATCACGCAGTTGGAAATTGCGGGGACGGTGCCGGAGCGGATGCGGGGGTTGTTGGGGCGGGAGGGGCTAGCGGCGGGGCAGGGATTCTATATTCCGACGTGCGGCAGCGTGCACACGTTCGGCATGCGCTTTGCCATTGATCTGATTTTTGTGGATAGGGACTGGCGGGTGCGGCGCGTGGTGCGGAATGTGGGGCCGCACCGGGCGGTCTGGGGTGGGT
>CAMFEP010000026.1 GCA_945949405.1 Kiritimatiellales bacterium | reverse complement strand
CAACAACACGGAATACAACACGGAGACGAAAAATGTCAGGCGGGGACAAAAAAGAAAGCCCGCTGCAACTTCTTCAGTTACAACGGGCTAGACCCACCAAAAAATGGTGGCGAGAGGCGGAATCGAACCGCCGACACGCGGATTTTCAGTCCGCTGCTCTACCAGCTGAGCTATCTCGCCGCAACGTGGCCGGAACGGCCAGCAGAATGGGCGATAGTAGGGATTGGCCCCGCCCCGCGCAACCCCATTTTGCGCGGCTTCATGCGACAAAACTCATTTTTCTGAAAAATTTGACCACGGATGACACGGATAGCACGGATTCGCATGCCGCATCCGTGTCATCCGTGAAATCCGTGGTTACTCCAATTCATTTCGGGATCGCCCACGCACCCCTAATCGCCAACAGGCTGGACGGAACCCGCCGTATTTGAAAAACTGCGGGCCATGCGCAGTTCATCCCCCAGTTTATACCTAGCCTGCATCCTGGCCTGCGCCCTCACCCCCACGGGCTGCACGAAAAAATCCGCCACCACCGCCGCCACGGAAAACCCCGTGCAGGCCGGCTGGGAGCATTATCGCCTCGGCGAATTCGATTCCGCCGCACGCGAATTCTCCTCCGCCGTCGCCAACCTCCCCGTGGACGACTCGCGCCGCGATCTGGCGCTCTATGGCCAGGCCAGCACCTGGAACCTGCGCACCCCGATGGGCGACCAAAACAAGCCGCTCGCGCGCCAGGTCTACCAACAAATCCTCGACCACGCGCCCGCCAGCGACCTCGCCGCCTGGAGCCTGCTGGCCCTGGCGCGCATGCAGCACCTCGTGCCCGTGGGCGAGGAGCCAGATTATGAGGCTGTGCGCGGCGCGTACCAAAACGTGGTAACGCGATTCCCCGAGCATCTTGCGGGCCACGAGGCCTTCATGTATCTGCAAGCCTCGCACATCCAAACCCTGCAAGCCAAATCCACCAAACCCGCCGTTGCCGCGCTTGAAGATTTTATCACCAGACACCCGGATTCCGGATATCGCAGCGGCGCCTACCGGCTGATCGCCGCCGGCTACGAAACGCTCCACGAACCGGAGCTCCAGCTCGCGGCGGAATTGAAGTCCCTCGAGTCTATGGAGATCGACCCCAGCAACCCGAAATTTGAAAATTCGATCAACTACTGGCGCATCGCCACGATCGCGGAATTCGAGGTGGGCGACTTCGAGATCGCCCGGCGATTTTACCGGCGCCTGATGCTGGAATACCCGCAGGACAATCGCATCTACGCCTGCGAGGAGGCCCTGCAACGCATGGACCAGCTCGAGGCGCGGCTACGCCGGGAGCACGGGCATGCGGGGGATGCGCAAGCGGGGGGCGGAGCATGAATCCGCTGCTCGGCTTCGTGAAGCGCCACTTCGCCATCCTCGTTGTGGCCGCCGCCTACATCTGGGCCGTCACCGCGATCATGTCCACCCGCGCAGTGGAAGCGCCCCCGGGCACGATCACCCTGCGCATCGGCCACTGGCAACTCGAAACCAGCGTCCGCCAGGCGCTCGACAAACTGGCCGCCGACTACAGCGCCATGCGCGTCGCGCAGGGCCTGCCACCCGTGAAAATTTCCCAGGACGCTATTCCGGAAATGACCTATGTGCAGTGGCAGACCACGCAGCTGATGGGCGGCACGGGCCCGGACATGATGGAGGTCGGCCTCGGCGCCATGCCCTACTACCTGTTGGTTCAATTCTATAACCGCTACTTCGTGCCGATCACGCGCGAAGTCAACCAGCCCAACCCACACAATGCCGGCACCCCGCTGGAAGGCGTGTCCATGCGCCAGACTTTCAAGGACGGCATGCGCGACTGCTACGTGGAGGAACTCCAGGAGTACATGTCCGTGCCGCTGTCGCAGTTCGGTGTGCGCATCTTCTACAACAAGAACCTGCTCAAAAAACTCACCGGCCTCGAAAAACCGCCCGCCGACTACCGTGGCTTCCTCGATGTCTGTAGCCGCATCAAGGCCCAAAAGGATCCAAACGGCCGCCCCTATGTGCCCATCGCGGGCTCCAAGTATCATCTCGGCATGTGGGAGGGGCCGATGATGGACCCGCTCACCTACACCGTGAAGGACGTGGCCGATTTCAACCGCGACGGGTTCGTGGACAACGGCGAACAATTTGTCGCCTTCAAGGCCGGCCGCCTCGACTTTCATCACCCCGGGATCGCCGCGCGCTACCGCATGCTCTGGCAACTCACCGACAACTTCCAGGCGGGCTTCAGCGGCCTGTCGCGCGACGAGGCGGTCATGGTCTTCGCGCAGGAGCGTGCCGTGTTCATGACCACAGGCACCTGGGACGCGCGCAGCCTGCTGGAACAGGCCGAGGGCTTCTTCGACGTCGGCGTCCTCGATTTTCCCATGCCCGCGCCCGACGATCCCGAATTCGGCGCCGTCATGCGCGGCCCGGTTTATGAGCGCATCGCCGGCGGCGCCCGCTTCGCCATCACCCGCACCAGCGCCCACCCGGACATCGCCCTCGACTTCCTGCGCTTCATTACCTCCCGCAACCGCAACGAGGAACTGAACGCAATCATCGGCTGGATCCCCGCAACACGCGAAACCAAACTGCCGGCGTTTCTGGAGGGATTTGAGCCGCACCTCCGGGGCGTGTACAGCTGCTTTAATCCAAGCGGCCTCGGCGGGGAAACAGGAAACCGCTGGAATCAGGTCTACGCCGAGTACCAAATCAAGCGCCGGACCTACGCTGAACTCATCGCGGATTTCGAGCCGTTCTACAAGCGCCGGGGCATGCGGGATTTTGAAGAAACACAAAAGGACTGGCGCCGCGCGCTGCATGACAATGACCAATTCCTCGCCGGCATCCGCGCTGCGGCCATGCTGGCGAAAAACGATTTGGCCAGCTCGATCTGGATGAAATACCGCATCTTGACCTCCACACGCCAGATCATGACCGAGTACGATCACACGCGCCAGGTGAAGCTGGTCACCGGCGAATATCCCCTGCCGGATCACGGCCCCTACGAGTATTCCCCCCGCCTCCTGGAAAAAGTGCGCCAGCGGTTGAAAACGAACTCGGCCCAAAACCCAACCCACCAAGGAACCAATGAGCCCGCGGTCCTAATGTCCCACAGTCCCCTGGTCCCACAGTCCCACGGAATTCCCCATGGCTGATCAAAAAATCACCTGGCGCCAATTGAACCATCACTGGGAGATTTATCTCTTCGTGCTGCCGACCCTGCTTGCCATCGGGTTGTTCATTTATTACCCCGCCGCCAGCGGGATCTTCCACAGCTTCTTCCGCTGGAACGGCGCCGACATCTCAGAACCCGTCGGCATGGACAACTACAAGGATCTGCTCTTCTCCTCCGAGTTCTGGAAATCCTTCCGCAACGCCTTTCTCTTCGGCATTTGGAATGTGATCAAAATGATCCCGCCGCTGTTCGTGGCCGTGGCCATCCATCGCTGCAAAAGCGAAAAGCTCCAGTTCCTCTACCGCGCCATGTTCGTGGTGCCCATGGTCATCCCGCCCCTGATCGTGGCGCTGATCTGGCGCTGCTTCATCCTCGATGCCACCACCGGCTTCCTGAACACCCTCATCAACATGACCCACATCAAACCATTGCTCAACGCCCTGGCCCCGCTCTTCGGCTGGGGCGACGTCTTTGCCCGCGCCGAACCCGCCGCCTGGCTGGGCGATACCAATCTGATTTTTACCTCCATCGTGATCTGGGGATTTCCCTGGATCAACTCGCTCGCCGTGCTGACCCACCTCGCCAAGCTGCAGAGCATTCCCAAGGACGTCTACGAAGCCGGCGACATCGACGGCGTCTCGTGGTGGACCAAGTTCACACGCATCGAACTCCCGCTGATCACCGGCTCGATTTACATCATGCTCGTCTTCGTCATCATCGGCACGATTACCGATGCCGGCATGGTGCTGGCCCTCACGGGCGGGTTTGAAGGCGGGCCCGGCGGGCGTGTGGACGTGCCGGCGCTCTTCATGCTGCGCAAAGCTTTCATGGAACAAAAAATGGGCTACGCCTGCGCCGTGGGCATCATCCTGATGGTCATCGTCATGAGCCTACAAAAGGCCACCGTGATCATTCAGGAGTGGGGCTCCCACCCGCCCGAACGCCGCCGCGCCATCCGCCGTCGCCTGCTCTCCCTCGCCGTGGTGCTGAACCTGCTGGCGCCGCTGATGCAGGTCTGGGGCGAATCCACCGCGCCGTTCGCCCGCACGGTGCTGGAAGCGCCCGGGCGCGTCCTCATGGCCTGGCTGCACGGTTGGACGCGCGACGGCTACGCGCTCTATTTCCCGCAAATCCTGCGCAACGTCTCCTGGATCCTCGCACTGGCGGCCCTGCCCTTTGGAAAACTGCTGGCCAAATTCCGCGCGCCACGGCGGACCTTGGGCAACGAAGGACCCGCCATCGCCGACAACTCCAGCACCGCATTGAGCGGGGTCAGCCTCGGAGATCGCCGCCTGGCGCGCTCGCTCGCGCGCAAGCAACATCCCGCCTATCGCGCTGCGGCCCGCGCCAGCAGCGCCCTGCTCGTGGCCGCGCGCCACGGCTACGTCTGGTTCGTCCTCGCGTTTGCCCTGCTGCCGCTTTACCTGATGGTCATCGTCAGCTTTAAAACCAACAAACAGTTCTATCGCTCCCCGGCCACCCTGACCGCTCCGTTCCACCCAGAAAACTGGAGCACCGCCTGGGATTTAATCACGCCCACCCTCGCGAACAGCGTATTCCTCTCGGTCTCCTCCACCGTGATCATGCTCACTTTTGCGCTGATGGCCGCCTATTTCTTTGCGCGCCTGCGCATGCCCCTCTCGTCGCTGTTCTGGAATGCGATTCTCGTGCTGATGATGCTGCCGATGATCGCCAACCTCGTCCCACTCTTCCGCCTGCTGCGCGACATGAATCTCCTGAACACACTCTCAGCCTTGATCATTGTGGGCGCCGCACAGGGCCAGGTCTTTGCGGTCTTCATGCTGCGCAGTTTCATCGCCGATATTCCCAAGGACCTCTACGAAGCCGCAGAAATCGACGGGGCCAGCCACTTCAGGCAGCTGTGGATGATCGTGCTCCCGCTCTCCGGCCCGATCCTCGGCACCGTCGGCGTCATGCATTTCATGACCGCCTGGAACGATTTCGTGCTGCCCCTGATCGTCATGCGCGATCACGCGCGCCTGCCCGTGATGGTGCAGTTGATCCGTATCGCAGGCGAATACATCAAGCTCTGGGGCCCGCTGATGGCTGGCTACGCCCTCGCCGCCCTGCCGATTATCGTGCTCTTTATCGCCTCCATGCGGCTCTTCGTCCGCGGTATGACCGAAGGCGCCGTGAAGGGATAAACGTCGCCACGACCGCCACGCGGCAAAGCCCGCCGTGAAGCCTTCGCGCGCGATGTCGAATAAGCCCGAAGGATCGCAGAGCTCACCCCAGTCCACGGTTGCTACGCTCACTCGCTCGGCCCGCTCCCGCATCCTCGACGTACCGATTCCTCGCCGGTTGCGCGGAGTACGGCAATTTGCTAGAGTTTTCGGACATGAATGCCCCTGCCATTTTTCGGGACGATGCCCACATCAACTGGCACCGCACGAAAGTTGATCCCGTGGCGATGCGCGCCCTGATCAAACGCAGCGACTGGCAGGGCCTGCGCCAGACCCTTGGACATCTGGGCCTGTTCACGCTGACCGGGACCCTGGCCTTCCTGGCCTTCAGCCAAATCCGCACGTCAAACTGGTATTGGAGCGTGCCGCTGCTTTTGCTCGCGCTCTTCGCGCACGGCACGGTGGGCAATTTTACCGGCGGAACCGCCTGCCACGAGCTCTCGCACAAAACCCCCTTTAAAAGTCCGCGCCTCAACGCCCTCTTCCTCCACATCTTTGCGTTCTTGAGTTACTGGGACCACATCTGGTTCGAACCAAGCCATATCAAACACCACGAAGTCACGGTCCACCGCGATTACGATGGGGAAGTCGTGCTGCCGGCAAAATTCACCTTCCAGGATTGGAAATTCTGGCTGGGCCTCTTCGCGTGGAACCCGCAGAATACGTGGACCATCTATAAAAACTGGTTCCAGAAGGCGCGCGGACTTCTGCCCGATGACTGGTCCCGCCATGTCATGCCCGCGAGCAACGTGGCGCTACAGCGTCAACATCGCCGCTGGGCGCGCTTTCTGTTGCTGGCGCACCTCGCGCTGGCGGTGTCGTTTATCGCGACCGGCAACTGGATCCTGGTCTTCATCGTCAATCTCGGCAGCCATTACTGCGCCTGGCTGGGCTATCTGACTGGAACGCCGCAGCATTACGGCATGTCCTACAACGTGCCCGATCACCGCCTGTGCTGCCGCACCTATACCAGCCGCGGACTCCCGGCCTTCCTGTACTGGAACATGCAGTACCACATCGAGCACCACATGTTCCCGCTCGTGCCCTTCTTTAATCTGCCGAAGCTGCACGAACTGGTGAAGCACGACATGCCACCGGCACCGCACGGGCTCCGCGAGACGTGGAAGCAGATGCTGGAGATTCACCGCCGCACCAAAACCGAACCCGACTTCTGCTACGCGCCGCCCCTGCCCTCGGTACCCGGCGAATTCACCGACAACAAACAGCTGCGCCGCGAAGCCGGATCCACGGTTTGACCAGACCCATGTCAGGGCCCCACATCAGCGATAATTACCCTGGACCAGCAGAGTCGGGCGGATGATGCAACCCGCCCCCGTCCGCCGCCGATACACACCAACGCGTCAAAATCCCGATTTGCTTCACGCGCAATCCTTCAAACGGCGACGCTATTCATCCTTCTCGTCGTCCGCATCCTCGTCGTCATCCTCGTCATCCTCGTCGTCGTATTCGTCTTCCGCCTCTTCGGAGTCGTCATCGTCCGGCTCGGCCGCGTCCTCCTCATCAGCGGCATCAGCGCCTTCGTCGCGCTCGGCGACGGCTTTCTCATCATCCTCAGCCGTCTTCGCTTCCCCGCTTCCCTGCGTTCCGGGCTCTTCCCCCGCACCCTTCTTCCCCCCGCCCCCGAGCAGCGCCACCACCTGCGCCTGCACCGCGCCCAGCGCGCCGAGGTCGAGCCGCGGGTCGCGGATCACAAACGTCTCCCCGCTCTGCTTGTGCTCGTAGACGCGCGTCGTGACGCCGTCCTGCACCTGCACATCCCGTTCCACCAGAATCTTTTTTCGTTCCAGCATCACCGCCAGAATGAAGATCACTTCCTGCCGCGCGGGATCCTGTTCTTCGATCAGTTTGCGCAGGAGGGACTCCGCAGTTTCTTTCTTAAGCGCTTCCTCGGCCGGCGGCGGCGGACTTCGGAATATACCCTGCCAGACACTGTACCGCGCGCCTTCGCCCTGGCTGTGCTTGGCCCAGCAGGGCTCGCAATAATCCTGGCGCGCATAGCCTTCCGCTCCAAAGACCAGACAGGAAAAATACGGAGCCCGGTCCACAAACGCCGTTTTGCACGTGCTGCACGCCTCGGAACGCGGCTTGATATCCCAGTCTTGTGTCATAATCCTCAAGGCGGGCCTGTGCCCATTATCCAAACGGGAGGGGCGTCCGCTTGGACGCCCTACGGAACGATTTACTCGAAATACGGTTCGGGAACCTCGGCCGCCAGGCGCAACGCGCCGCCGGGCGCGCGGGCCGCCCCGGCCGTTCCTTCCGCAACGGGCCAGTGCGCGCACCGGCTAAGGCCGGACACCACGAAGATTAGAATGATCACAATCCCGATCACCACGGGCACGGCGGTCCAGGGATCCTTTTGCGTCGTTATTTTCACCGCGCTCGTCCGCCCCAGCTTTAAGCTCTCGCGCAGCGCCTGCCACCACCGGATGAAAACCTCGCGCAACAACTCCCGCGCGGCAGAAGCACGCGACACCGACACGGGGGCCGGCACGGCCGGTACGGCCACGGCCCGAGCGCGGGGCGCTGTGGCATTAAACAAATCGTCCTCACTCCCCGGCTTGCGGCGCGGTGTTGCATTGTCGCCGGCCGGCGCGGCAAGGTCAGGTGGCGTGTATTCCGCTGAAGTCAACGTGGGCGACAGGGGCCTTTTCGCGCCCCCCGCAAATTCCTCGAGCAAGGGATTGGGGTCGAGGCCCACGACCTGGGCATAGAGCCGGATGAACCCTTTTCCATAAATGGGCGCGGCAAACACGCTGAAATCATCGCGCTCGATCGCCTCGATGATCTGCATCTTGGAGCGCGTGGCACCCGCCACGTCGGACGTGGTCAGTTGCTTCCGCTCGCGCGCGGCGCGTAGTTGTGCTCCAACACTCATGGTGCGTTACACTGTCGAATTTTGCGAAGACTCGCCGTCTTCGCCCGCCGTATTATTTGGAATCTCCCCATCCAGATCAATCAGGATTTCCCGCGGCTCGGCGCCGCGCGGCGGCCCCAGAATCCCCCGCTCCTCGAGAACATCAATCACGCGCGCGGCGCGCGTGTAGCCGATGCGCAGACGGCGCTGCAGGGAGGACGTGGATGCCCGCCGCGTTTCGCGGATGATCTCCACGGCCTTGGCAAGCATGTCCTCATCCTCCTCGCCATCCATCGAAGAGTCGCTCGCGTCCGCTTTCTCTATTTTTTCATGAATCGCGACCTCATAGGACGGCGCCCCCTGCGCCCGCGCGAACTCCGCGATGGCGCGGATCTCGGCATCCGAACACATCGCCCCCTGCGCCCGCACCAGCCGGCTCGAACCCGGCGGCATGAACAGCATATCCCCACGGCCCAGCAGCTTCTCCGCGCCCATCGAATCCAGAATGATGCGGCTGTCGTTCTTCTGCGCCACCTGAAATGCGATGCGCGCCGGGAAGTTGGCCTTGATCGTGCCGGTGATGACGTTCACCGAGGGCCGCTGCGTGGCGATGATCATGTGAATACCAACCGCGCGCGAGAGCTGCGCAAGGCGCGCGATGTTGTTCTCGATGTCGGACTGGTCGTTCATCATAAGGTCCGCCAGCTCGTCGATCACGATCACGATGTATGGTACGCGCGCCGGCGGTTCATCCGATTTTTGCGCCGGGGCCAGCATGTCGCCAAACAAGTCCTCTTGCTTCACGATCTCGCGGCTGTTGTAGCCCTCGATGTTGCGCACACCGACGCGCGCAAACAGCTTGTAGCGCCGCTCCATCTCGTTGATCGCCCAGCGCAGCCCCAATCCCACCTTTTTCGCTTCGTTGATCACCGGGACCACGAGATGTGGCAGCCGGTTGAACACCGAAAACTCCACCCGCTTGGGATCGACCAGCATTAAGCGCAATTGCTCCGGGGTGCGGGTCATCAACAACCCCGCGAGAATCGAATTCATGCACACCGACTTGCCCGCGCCCGTCGCACCCGCGATCAGCAAGTGTGGCATCGTGGCCAGGTCCACAACGAGATCCGCGCCGGTCACATCCTTGCCCAGCGCCAGCGGCAACCGCGCGCGCCCCGACTTCCAGGCCTCGCTTTCGAGCACCTCGCGCAGCGGGACCATCAGAGATACCTCGTTTGGCACCTCGATGCCCACCACCCCCTTGCCGGGAATCGGCGCCTGCACGCGCACACTGGTGGCTTTGAGCGACAGCGCCAGATTATTACTCAAGCCACTGATGCGCTCCACCTTCACGCCGGGCGCGGGCAGCAACTCGTAGTTGGTCACCACCGGGCCAACTTCAACATTCGTGATCTGCCCCTCAATGCCAAATTCCTGCAGCGTCTCAACCAAAATCCTGGCCGTCGTGTTCGTGTCCGCCTTGATCCCGTCGCGCTTCCCCGCCACCGGCGCCAGCAGATCAATCGGCGGCAGCGTGAATAGCGACGCCGACGCAGGTGCCGCCGCAATGACCTCCGCGTCTTCGCCCTCATCCTTCGCGACCGTTGCCGCCACTTCGGCCTTGCGCTCTTTGCGGCGCGCCCCGAACAAGCTTAAGGGATTGCGATCCTTGGGCTCGGTGGGCGCCTGCTCATCCCGCGCGGGAATCGCGGCCTCCGCCATTGCCTCTTCTGCTTGATCTGCATCCCGGTTCGCCACATTGACCGCCGCGCGCCCCGACGCCACGCGCGGTTCATCGCGACGCTCAGGCGTGGTCCTTGCCGGCGCCGCCACGTCTTCCGCTTCCTTGTCGTCCTGAATACTGGCGCCACCCAACGCCGCCGCGCGTGTCCCACCCACGGCGCGCTCCAGCCGCCGCCGTTGTTTCTCGAGCTGCCGCGCCTCCTGCTCAATCTGCTCGCGACGATCCTGGCGCGCGGCCACGGCATCGCCAACTTTCTGCCCCGCAGAACGCCACAGCCCCACGGCGCCCAGCCAGCCACGCCAGACGTTGCGCGGGCCCAGCGTCATCACCAGCGCCAGCACCAGCACCGCGCTGATCAGGCTGCCGGAACCAAACGGGCTCAACCAGCGTTCGAGCGTCTCCTTCATGAATAGCCGCCCCAACAACCCGCCCGCGTCCGGCCAGATGTTCAGCTTCTGGCACAGCCCGCTCCAATGCGCGCTATCCAGTTGCATCAGCGCCACCACGGCCGCCAGCACCACCACCCCCCACAGCAACCGCGGCCAGACTCGTTGCTGACGGTTCAAAATTAAAATGATGCCCAGCGCCAGACTAACCCACGGCACGAGAAATGCCCCCAACCCCATCGTCATGAAAAGGGCGAAGGACGTCCATGCCCCCACCGGCCCGAACAGATTCACGGGCGGCTGGCTGGGTGGCGCTTGCAGCACGCTAATGTCGCGCCAGTCGTATGAAAAAAGACTCAACGCCAGGAACAGGCACAGCGCCGTCAGCAAAAAGCCCCACAGCACGCGCCGGCCCATATCGGGAATTTTATCCGCACTCGCCACGATCGTTCGTCTCCAAAACTGAATTCTTCAAGCCTACGGAAAGCCCACCCGCACCACTTTGGGCACCACCGTCATGGTCACATCCATGAATACCGGCAGATGCACCTGCACCGGCAGTTCATTGGTCACCGCCGGATCAACCCGGTAACAATCCACAAAAATGCGTATATCCCGTTCGGACACGTTTTCCAACAATTCCGAACGGCCTTCGAGCGTCACGTCCACCACGGGTGGGTCGATCACCACGGGACCGCTGGCCTCCGCGCCGCGAATCGCCCGCACCGGCAGACTCTCCCATGAGCGCGTCACCGACTTTTTGATGATATTCACTTGTACCGTGATTTCCTCCGGATCAATCTTGGACGCCCAATCGCCCCCGGGGGAATGCACGGCCACCCGCTTGGAAAAGGACTCCACGCGCCCATCCACATCCACCGGGTCGGCAATAACCTGATCATGCCCTCCGGCCTTCAGTTCCGCAATGCGGGTTTTGGGCCCGCGGATGGTCACGGTTTGCGGACTGTACTGAACCTCCACGTTGCCAAGCAGCGGCTCGCCGATCGTTTCGGGCTTTGCCACCGAAAACGTGGTCTCGAATTCATGGTCGAAGGTGATCATCACCTCCGGCGGCTCGATCATCACCACACTCACGCCGCGCGCGCCCACGATGTCCCGCGGCGCGATCGTCACTGACTGCGGCCGCCCGCCGAGCGTTTCGTCGCGCACGCTCACCCGGGCCTTCAGCAGCTTCTGGTCGAGATTGAGCAAATCGTCCTGCGACCCGCGCAGGCGCACGTCCACCTGGTCGGGGTTCTTGGCCAGCACCGCGATGCCCGGACTGACCTCCACATCCACGGGAATCGAGTACTCCACCTCATAGCGCGTGGCCCCGCGAATCGCGTAGTAGGTGAGAATCGCGAGGAAAGTCGCCAGCAGCTTCAAGCCCCAGTTCTGCCGCAGGATATTGCGCAGCCATGCAACATTAGGCGCCATGGGCCGTCTCCTCTTGCGCCAGATTTTCCGACTTGGCAATGCCATCCGGGGTCAAATCCAGCTGCTCCTGCGCACGCCGCCAGGGACTGTCGGCCTGCCCGCCCTTGACCAGCAACGCACTCAGAAAGCGCTTGAGCCGGTCGCAATCGAGTCCGCGGCTCAAGCGCCCGCGATAACACACCGAAATCGTGCCGGTTTCCTCGGACACCGCGATCACCACGGCGTCCGTCTCCTCGCTCAAGCCCACCGCCGCCCGGTGGCGCGTCCCCAGCTGCCGGTGCAGTTCCATGTTGTGAGAAAGCGGAAACACGCAGCTCGCGGCGGCAATCCGGTTGCCGCGAATGATCACACCGCCGTCGTGCAGCGGCGTGTGCGGATAAAATATACTTGCAAGCAACTCGGGCACCACCGGGGCATCCAGCCGCGTGCCGGTTTCCTGGACGCCGCGCGTGCCAATTTCCCGCTCCACCGCGATCAGCGCGCCAATCCGGTGCTCCGACAGCATGCTCACCGCCTGCACGATGTGATCCACGATCGTGCGCCGCTCCTGCGACACCGCAAAGACCGGCCCGCGCCCGAGTTCCGCGAGCGCGCGCCGGATTTCCGGCTGAAAAATCACCAGCAGCGCCACGCCCAAAAACACGAGCACACGCCGCAGCAACCAGTTCAATGCATCCAGGTTAAAAAGACTCGTGAGCCCGATCAGAATCGCCAGCGCCAGCGCAAACCCCACCAGCACCTGTGCGCCGCGCGTGCCGCGAAAGAACAGGAAAATATAGTAATACGCGACCGCCAGTATGACGATCTGCAGGATCGGCCCAAAACTCGGTAACACCCATCCAACCAACACGGCGCTCACGCCTCCATCGCCTGCGTCCCAATCGCCACCGCGACCTGCAACGCGTCCCGCGATGCCGCCACGTCATGCACGCGCAACACGGATGCGCCATGCCCCACGCACCACACCAACCCGGCCAGGCTGCCCGCCAGGCGCTCCGCCACCGGCTTCCCGGTCAGCCCCGCCAGCAAACTCTTGCGCGATAGCCCCACCACCACGGGCAGTCCCAGTGCCGCCAGTTCCTCCAGCCGCCCCAGCAACCGCACGTTGTGCTCGAGCGTCTTGCCAAAGCCAATGCCCGGATCGATCGCGATGCGCTCCGCGGCAACACCCGCGGTTTGCAGCACCCCGGCACGCTCCGCCAGATACTCCTGCACCTCCGCCACCACGTCGTCGTATTGCGGATTCTGCTGCATCGTGCGCGGCGCGCCCTGCCGGTGCATCAAGACCACGCCGGCGCCGCTCGCGCGAACTGTTCCTACCATATCCGCATCCGCCGTACACGCCGAGACATCATTGATAATCTGCGCCCCGGCCGCCAGCGCGGCGCGCGCCACCGCGGCCTTCGTCGTATCCACCGAAAGCGCGGCCCGGCAACGCCCCCGCAGGGCCTCCACCACCGGCACCACGCGCGCGATTTCCTCCGCTTCCGACACCTCCACCGCCCCCGGACGCGTGGATTCGCCTCCAATATCGATAATATCCGCCCCCTCCGCCTCCAGTCGCAGCGCCTGGGCCAGCGCCGCCTCACACCCCAGGAAATGCCCCCCATCGGAAAATGAATCCGGGGTGACGTTGAGAATGCCCATCAGCAAGGGACCCGCCGCGAAATCAAACACCCGGTCGGCACAGACCCAGCGCCGCGATTGGCGACCGGGCTGGTGCCGCGTGGTCATCCGAGACTCCCGGTCTCCGTCGCCCGCGGCAGCGGGGGGGGAGGCGGTGGCGGCGGTGGACGCGAGGCAGGGGCAGTCGGCGCGGCGTCAGTCGCCGTCACACCAACGGCAGCCCCCTGGCCGTTGCCGACAGCAGGTTCGGCCGGCACGACGCGCTCGGATTCATCCAGCACGCGGCCAAACTTCACGATTTCCTCAACTTCGATGCCGTCGATGGTCTCCCGCTCCAAAAGCGCCTTGGCGATCATCTCCAGCTTGTCGCGGTTGTCGCCGATGATTTGCTTCGCACGGTTGTACCCGCCCGTCAGAATCCGATTCACTTCCGCATCGATGCGGCGCGCGGTGTCCTCGCTGTAATCCTGCGTGCGCTGCACGTCGCGCCCCAGGAACATCAGTTCCTCGTTCTGGCCAAAAGTCTGCGGGCCGAGCGGGCTCATCCCCCAGTTACACACCATCAGCCGCGCGATGCGCGTGGACTCCTTCAAGTCCGATGACGCGCCCGACGTGATGTCGTCGGTGAACAGCTCCTCGGCCACGCGTCCGCCCATCAGGCTCGCGATCATGCCGTGCAGCTCCTTGCTGCCCTCCATGTAGCGGTCCTTGATCGGCAGCTGCATCGTGGCGCCAAGGTAGGCGACGCCGCGCGGAATAATCGTGATCTTGTGCAGCGGCTGGCTCTCGGGAATCATCTGCATCACCAAGGCGTGGCCCGCCTCGTGTATCGCCGTGACACGCCGCTCCTTGTCGTCGAGCACCCGGCTGCGGCGCTCGCGCCCCCACTTGACCTTGTCCCGCGCCTCTTCCAAATCCTTAAGGTCGATCGCCGTCTTGGCGCGTCGCGCCGCCAGCAACGCCGCCTCGTTAAGCAAGTTTTCGAGATCCGCGCCGGAAAAGCCCGGCGTGCCGCGCGCGATGCGCCGCAGGTCAGGGATGTTCCCCACCTTCAGCTTCTTCGCGTGCATCTCCAGAATCGCCGCGCGCCCGTCGATCGTGGGCAGATCGATCACGATCTGGCGGTCGAAGCGCCCCGGACGCAGCAACGCCTGATCGAGCACGTCCGGGCGGTTGGTCGCGGCGAGAATGATCACGCCTTCCTGCGTTTCAAAGCCGTCCATCTGCACCAGCAGCGCGTTAAGCGTCTGCTCCCGTTCGTCGTGCCCGCCCCCGATGCCGGTAAAGCGGCTGCGTCCCACCGCATCGATTTCGTCGATGAAGATGATGCAGGGCGCGCTCTTCTTGCCCTCTGCAAACATGTCGCGCACGCGCGAGGCGCCCACGCCGACGAACATCTCCACGAAATCCGACCCGCTGATGCTGAAGAACGGCACGTTGGCCTCGCCGGCGATCGCCTTGGCCAGCAGCGTCTTGCCCGTGCCCGGCGGCCCCATCAGCAGCACGCCCTTGGGGATGCGCCCGCCCAGCGTCTGGAAGCGCTTCGGATCTTTCAAAAATTCGATGATCTCGTGGACCTCTTCCTTGGCCTCGTCGATGCCCGCCACGTTTTCAAAGGTGACCTTTTTATTGTCGCGATTCAGCAGCCGCGCGCGGCTCTTGCCAAAACTCAACGCGCCATGGCCCGCCGAACGGATCTGGCGCATGAACAGAAAATACAGCAGCCCGAAAATCAGCAGCACCGGCAACACGCTCGACAGTAACGTATAAACATAGGGATTGGGCTGCGCGACGTTGGTCGGAACATTGTGCGCCGACAGAATCTGCAGATCCTTGCTGGCGTCGATGATGTTCACCCGGAATTTTTTGCCGCCCGGGGTGCCGTCCGTCGCTTCGATCAGCGTTCCCTGTACATACTGGGCGCCGGTCTGATCGCGCACGATCTCACACTTGGCCACCATGTTACTCTGCACCAGCTGGATGAAGGTCGGGTTGTAATCGATGACTTCACGATGCTCCGCCTGTTCGCGGTAATAGGCCCACATCAGCAGCCCAACGCCCAGAAGCACACCCCAGGCCAGCAATCCACGCACGGGCGGTGGCGGACCGCCAGCCCCCGGCTCGGACTTGCGGCCGTCCGACCGGCGGTTGCGATCCTCGACGACAGGCGGTTTTTGCTCTGAATCAGCCATGTGTAAGCCCCAAAATCCTTCAAAACGCGAAATAGTACAGGGACTGCGGCCCCGGAGCAAGGTTCAATGGCTTCCAGCCCGCGCGCGCCGCCGCTTGCACACCGACTTCAACCATGCAGCATAGCCCGCCGCGTCAATCTCCCCCGCCGCCAGCGCAAGGGTCTGTAACACGGCATCTTCCTCGGTTGCATTGAGATCCACACCGTTGATGCCCAAGAAAATATAGGACGCCATGAATCCCGCACGCTTATTGCCATCCAGAAACGGATGGTTCTTCACGATGCCGACTGCGTACTGCGCGGCCAGCTCATAAAGCGTGGGCTTCTCATAGGCGAAGAGGTTTTGTGGGCGCGCGAGGGCGGAATCCAAGAGCCCTTCATCACGGACCCCAGCCAACCCGCCAAATCGGGCCAGCAGTTCTTCTTGGGTTGCCAAAATCACGTCGCGCGGAATCCAGACCGGCTTTTTCATTTGGCCAGTTCACGCAAGGCGTTTCGGTACTGCCGCATGCCCCGATCCGCGATTTGCATCATCGCATTGAACTGTTCCCGGTCCGGCGTCACACGCAACGAATTTTCCGGCGACTCCGTGAGATACAGCGTATCCCCCTCGCGCACCTTCATCGCCTGCAGTGCCGCCTTGGGCAACACGATCCCGAGCGAATTTCCAATCTTACGGACTTTGGTTTGCATCGTCATGTTATAACAATAGTTATTACGCGCAACGCCGTCAAGCCCGCGAAAATCAACATTGCACCGCGCCCGCCCTTTGGGGCATCGTTTCCACGCACCCACCACGCGGCAATCGTGCCGCGCGCTGGCCCGACACGTGCAGAAAGAGCCACAACACATGCGCCTTGCCACCACACTGATGACCCTGTCCCTCGTCGCCTCCATGGCCCTTGCGGATGACCCGCCCCCCGCCACGGAGGCCACACCGGACACTTCGCCCGCCGCCGCACCAGTCGTGGAACCTGTCGCCACCCCCGCCGCCGAGCCCGTAGCCGAAGCCCCCGCCGTACCCTCTGCGCCAAAGTTTGTCGTGTTCCTGCCCGAGCGCGTGGATACGGAATGGTACTGGTATTATTACTCCGATCAGTCCCAGCACCTCGTGCAAAGCGCGGTCGAAAAGGCCCTGATCGCCGCCGGCTTCGATGTGATCGACCTCGCCTCGATCCACAAGCTGCAAGCCAGCGGTTCGATTGATGAGATCACCTCGGTCGCGGGCGCCCGCGCCGCAGCCCAGGATGCCGGCGCCGAGTACGCCATCGTCGGCACCGCCACCGCCGTCAAAGCCAGCGAAGGCTCGGCCTACGGCGTCAATGTCGTCCGCTCCAACGCCGAGATCACCGCCAAAATTTTGCGCGTCAGCGACGGCAAGATTCTCGACATCGAGGAAGCCAGCGCACAAGAGGGCGGTCAGGCCGCCCGCGCCGCAGGCCAGGCCGCACTCAAAAAGGCCGCGCCCGGATTCGCACGCAAACTGGCCACCGCCGCCAAACGCGTCACGGCGCCCCAGCTCTGATCCGAAGCCCGGGAGGGGCGGCCGCCTGGCCGCCCTACTTTTTTTCCCCCGCCACCCGAATCTCCAAAATCCGCTCTCCCCCGCGAATTTCCCACCCGCGCGCCACGCGATAGCCCGGGATCCAGACAATCTCACCACCACACGCAAACACCGGCACCCGTCCGCGCCGCGCCGCCGGCACCTTCGCGTCCACAAACACATCCTGCAGCTTCTTGCTCCCCGCCATGCCCAGCGGCGCCATCCGATCCCCCGCCCGCCACGAGCGCACCACGAGCTTGCGCCGCCCCAGCCGCGCCCACGCAATACTGGCCCGCGCCGGCAATGCCCCCACCGCCTTCCCGCGCTCGCGAATCACCTTCCGCCCTTCGCACGTTTCCACACCAACCCCAAGCTCCGGCACCCGCGTCTCCCCCGGCACGCGCACCGTGATTGACCCCATCTTGTAGGGGCGCCGCTTGTCGGCGCCCGCGGGCGTCGCAAGCGACGCCCCTACGCGCGATTCATTTTCTCCCCGCAAAATCTCCGCCGTGCGCGCCAACGTCTCCACAATCCGTGGATTCAGCCGCGCCGCCAGCAGCGGCAACACCTCATGCCGCACGCGATTGCGCAGCATCGCCCGGTCGTCGTTGCTGGAATCTTCACGCCAGGCCTGCCCGGCCTCTTTCAAAAACACTTCGATCGCCGCGCGCCGCACCCCCAGCAGCGGGCGCACAACGCGAACCTCGCCCTCCAAGCGTTCGGGCGGAATCCCCGCCAGCCCGCGCAAGCCCGCCCCGCGCGCCAGGCGCAGCAACACCGTCTCCGCTTGATCGTTCATCGTGTGCGCCGTGGCAATCGCCGCCGCGCCGCCGCGCCGCCCCCAGCGCCGCGCCGCATCCGCCAGAAACGCATACCGCGCCGCCCGCGCCGCCATTTCAATGGAAATTTTTTCTTTCCGCGCCAGCGCCCGCACGTCCGCCCTTCCCGTCACGCACAAGATTTTTAACCGCTTCGCCAGCGCGCGCACGAACCGCGCATCGGCATCCGCCTCCGCCCCGCGCAAGCCATGATGCAGATGCGCCACCCGCAGCTGGATCCCCAGCCCCGGCGCCACGCGCTGAAGCCCCACCAGCAAGGCCACCGAATCCGCCCCCCCGGAAACGGCAACGAGCATGCGCTTCGTGCGCGCCGGAATGCCCAGAGTACGAAGGGAACGACGAAGTTG
>CAMFEP010000025.1 GCA_945949405.1 Kiritimatiellales bacterium | reverse complement strand
CCCGCCCCCCTCCGACGAGCTACAAGGCCCATTCTCGGGGGGCGGAAAGCCGGACTGCCGCATCGACAATGACCACCGTGACCGAGTCATAAAAAGAGGACATTTCTATTGAGTTCAAACATAGGACATTTCTAAAGAGCTTTGACATTCCAGTCTTGGGTGGTTGACTGCCCCGCGGCTTGCGATTAAGGTTTGCGCAGGTGCGGGCAACGCATGTTGTTCCGGGCGGACAGGGCTGTTACGGGTGGATCGATGGCGGACCAAAAAGAAGATCATCTTTCGCCGGAAGAAAAGCTGCTGCGCGTGATTCAGGGCGAAGGCCAGAAGCGCAAGGCAGGTGGCGGGGCTGCACCGGCAGCGGAGGGGGCGCCTACGAAGGCGGTGGCCGCGCCTGTTTCCGCGACCGCGGTTGCTTCGGCGACGACGCCCGCACCCAGTCCCGCGCCGGCGACACCGACGACTGTGGCGGGCCGCGGATCCGAGAAGCGCAGCCTGAAGGTGGCGGACAAGGACGCAGTCGCGGCCGTCGGGGAAGATGCGGTCACGGCATCTCCCGCGGAGTCCTCCAAGGCGGCGGAAAAAGCGCTCCCTGCCAAGGCTGCCGTCATGGCCAAGCGCACGTCCTCCGAATCGGATTTGAGTGTCCGGGCCCTGAATATAGTGCTTGCCGTGTTTGTTCTGATTGTGATTCTCTTAACGGGCCGCGAAATTCTGGCAAACGTCAAAACCAGCGATATCAATGTGCAAATCGGGGAGGTCAGTCTGCCCGAGGCCGGAACCCAGGACGCAGAGCGTGATCTTCAGCAACTTGACACATTTCTCGACGCGTTGGATGTGCGGTTCTTGTTTGCCGCGGGGGTTGAAGCACCCCAGCTTGCACCAGCCCCGCCCCCGCCTCCGCCTCCCAGTGATTACTGCAAGCTTTATGGTATTTCCGTCAACACCGTGACGAGCGAGAAAGAAGCGCTCGTCATGGACAACAAGATCAACAAAATGCTGTACCTGAAGGTGGGCGATGGCGTGTCGTCGGAAGGGCAGCCGTGGACCATGACGGAGATTCAGTCGGACCGAGTCATCTTCAAGAATGGCAGCAACGAGTCCGTGGTGCAATAAAGGCCACACGACGACCAAGGGCGAGGCAGCGATGGGCATTAAGGGTAAGCGCTGGAATATCGGTACTGGAATCCTGGTGGCGGTTCTCTGCGCCGGCATGGCGGTGGAGCGGGGCATGGCCCAGGAAGATCTGCTGGGGCAGGAAAATCGACCGGTCGATGCGGCCGTGGTGGCGGCGACGGCTCCGGCAGTGCCTATGGAAGCCAGCGCGGGGACGCCCGATTGGGAGGAAAGCCTCGAAGCGGCGGGTCCAAACCTGCGGGCGGCGCCCCGGCGCCTGCGCGACTACAATCTTCCCGGACTTGAGAACCGCGTCAACCTCAAGTCCATCGAGCCGTGGGATGTCGTGCAATTGATCGAATTCCTCGCGTATCGCGGCGGCCTCAACAACATTGTCATCGGCAACGGCGTGGCGGGGCTGTCCACCAAGTTGAAGTTCGAGGATGTCACGGTGGGCGACGCCCTCGAGGTGGTGCTCTCCGTCAACAACCTGGCGTACGAGGTCAAAGGCGACATCATCTCGATCATGACGGACGCGGAGTATCAGGCCACGCACGGCAACAGTTTTTACGACCAGAAGCAGGTGCGCGTGATTGATTTGAAGTACGCGGACGCGACGCGCGTGGCGGGGATGCTTGGCTCGATCAAGAGCGACATTGGCACGGTGGTGGCCGATCCGCTGACGGGGACGCTGATCCTGATCGACACGCCGGCGAAGATTGCCGAAATGCGCGCGGTGGTCGAGAAGGCAGACATCACGACGGTGGCGCGGGTGGTCCCGACGGAAAGCCAGACGTTCAAGTTGAGTCACGCCGATGTGGTCATACTTTCGGCCGCCGTAAAAGAGATGCTGACCCAGAATGTGGGGTCCGTGCAGGCCGATGAACGCACGAAGACGATGATCGTGACGGATCTGCCGCACACCATGAAACGCATCGCCGAGATGGTTGCGCTGTTCGATGAGCGCCCGAAGCAGGTGTTCATCGAAGCCAAGATTCTGGAAATCACGCTCACGGACAAGACCCAGTGGGGCGTCAACTGGAACCTGTTCTACGATTCGCTGAACCCGCGGACCGCACTGGGAAGCACGGTGCGCACGCCGCTCTTCGACCAGGCCAACAATTCCAAGCCAGAGGGTTGGCGCACGCCGCAGGCAAGCACGGGCATCGGCACGGTCGACTACCGCACGATCCTGGGCGACGGCAGTACGCTCGATGTGATGGTCGATGCCCTCAAGACCGTGGGCGACATGAAGGTGCTCTCAAATCCACATGTGTCGGTGATCGATGGCGAAGAGGCCTCGATCAAGGTGATTCAGGACACGCCCTATGCCGAGACCAGCGCCGAAATCACGGGCAGCGACACCAACTTCGTGGGCGAGGAAATCCGGTTCATCGAGGTCGGCGTGATTCTGACCGTTACGCCCAACATTGGCGATGACGGGTACATCGAGATGGCGATCCGGCCCGAGGTCAGTTCGGCCTCGTACGATTATCAGGCCTTCCGGCAGATTCCCGTCGTCAAGAAGCAGTATTCGGAGACCAAGGTGATGATCAAGGACGGCGAGACGATCATCATCGCGGGCATGATTCAGAACGACGATCGCAACGTGCACCAGGGGGTGCCGTACCTTGGACGGATTCCGCTGCTGGGCGCGCTCTTTCGGTCCACGGACAAGGAAACGAATTCCAAGGAACTGGTGGTGTTTCTGACGCCGCGCACCTTCACGGGTGCGGAGCCGGTGCAGCGCTTGAAAGACATGAAGAAGCGTCCGAAGCCGCTGCGGGCCGCGGGCGCCGCGAGCAGCGGGGGCGGCGAGGAAAGCAGTCCCAAGACGTTCAAGCCGGTGCGCTGACCTGGCGGACGCGGGGCCGGCCGGCGCGCGGCGCGGCTGTAATTTCAACACGGTGATCTTGTGATGCACAGACAAAAACAGTTGGTGATGGCGTTGCTGGCCGCGGGCGGGCTGCTGGCGGGCGGCGTCCGGCTGCTCGCGCAATCCGCGCAGGACTGGCCCTGGGAAGCGAATACCGCGGACCCACGCGCCGGAGCACGAGCGTCCGCGGTTGCACCGGCCGCCGGGGCGCAAACGGAGCCCATCGATTTGACCGCGCCACCTGTGGAGAATGCCCCGCCTGCGGACGATATGGTGGACCCCGAAGGGTTCGAGGGCATTGAGGGCACCGAAAGCGACATCTCGATGATCGACGACGAACTGAGCGGCGCGGCTGACGATGGAGCCCCCGCCGGAGACGAAAGAGGCTTCGTGGAGGATGCTCCCGCCATGGGCGCGGGGGGCAAGGCGGCGACGGCCAAGGGGCGTATCGATGTTTCCGCCTACGAGGATCTGTTGCGCGAGAACATGCAGTTACGCCGCGAGGTGACGGATCTCCAGCAAGGCATTCAGGACTCGCTATCAGACAAACAGAGACTGGAAGGCGAAATGCGCGATTTGGAGCGCCAGGTTTCGGAATCGGTGACCCTGATCCAGGCGCTGCGTCAGGGTGGGGCCACGGGGCAGGAAGCGCCTGACGCGGCCGCGCCAGCATCGGTGGAATTGGATCAGCTACGCGCTGAAAAGGATCAGTTGCAAGCGGAGTTGGAAGCGCTAAAAGCGCAGATGCAAAGCCAGCCCGCCGCGGCGGGGGGGGGCGCATCGCCGACAGCGGGATCGGATTTGTACCGGGCCTTGGAGGAGGAAAACGCCGGGCTGAAGAGTCGGGCTACGGAATTGGAAAGCGCGCGGCAGGCGGCAACCACGGAACTTGAGGCACTGAAGAGCACGCAGGCTGCCGGCATGTCAGAGGTGGATTCCGCGCGCGGGCGTGAGGCCGAATTGACGGCGAAGCTCAACGAGGCCCTCGCCACGAGCGACAAAAGGCAAAAGACCATCGACAAGTTACTGGAGCGCGTCCCGTCGATGGAGACGGAACTGGCCGGATTGCGCGACACCGTCGGCATGAAGGATCGCAACCTGCAGGCCCGGGACCGGGATCTGGAATCGCTCAAGCTGGAGATGGAGCGGCGCGAGCAGCGGTTGATCAAAGCCGAGCGCATGAGTGAACTGATGGAGAAGACGCGCGAGGAAGTGCAGCAGGTCAGCAAAAAAGAGCAGCGCGATTTGCATTACAACATGGCTTCGGTCTATGCGAAAGAGTCACGCTATGCGGAGGCGGAGCGCGAATATCTGCAGGCCTTGCGCGTGGATCCGACGGATGCGGGTTCGCACTACAATCTTGCCATCCTGTACGAAGACGTACTGAACGACAAACGCAAGGCGGCCATGCATTACCGGGCCTACCTGAAGCTGTCGCCCAACGCCGATGACGCGGATGAAGTTAAAAGCTGGCTGCTCCAGCTGGATATGAACTGACCGCGGCGCGTGTTTCCTGCCCGTGCGCGGAGCGCCCGGGCCACCTTCCCGGCGTCGTATGAAGTCCAGGCTGCCACTGATTCTCCTTGGGATCGTGATTTTTTCCACGGCGCTACTCACGTTGCTGGCGGCGCGCAGCCTGCAGCGCGATGAAATCATGGCCCAGCGCCGCAGCGATGAACTCGCCGGGAAAGCCGCGCGCACCGCCGCCGCGCTCGTGCAGGGCCGCTTGCTGGCCGAGCTCGATCAGGTGCGAAACGCCATGGCCGATGCCGCGTCGGGGGGCGGCGATTTACTGCGCGTGCGCACAATGGCCACGCGGATGGAACAATCGCGCCCGCTGGTGCGGCGCATCTATCTGTTCATGAATCCGTGGGGCTTCGTGTGGCCCTCGGACCCGACCGACGATGCGGAGGAAATCCAGTTGCGGCAGGCGTTGCTTGAGACCCTGCGCAACCTGGCGGCCTCGTCCGCCTCGCCCAGCGATCCGCTGGGATTCACGCTCGGCGGGAAGGCGTACCTGTTCGGCGCGGCGGAAGGGAAAAAAGTGCTGTATGTGGGGTACGAGGTGGCGCCGGCCCACTTCGTCGAATTGCTCACGGCCAGTCTGCGCGAAGCGGAGGGAGGCGGCGTGGTGCTGGGCGCCGAGGGCGAAGGCATTCATGTGCCCGCGGGACATGGGCCGGACACGGGCCGCGTGGTGGTGGAGGATTCGCTCGGGCAGCAACGCGTCATGGATGGCGCCCCTGCCGATGCCGACAGCCTGCCCCGCGCCGTGCAGGCGCTACCGCCGCCGATGGCGCATGTGCGCATCCTGGCCTACAGCACCAATCTCGATGAAGTGCGCCGCACGGTGGCGGTGCGGCATCAATTGTACCGCTGGGGACTGGTGATGCTGGCGCTGGGGATTATTGGCGGGGTGGGGTTGCTGGTGAGCGCGGCGCGGGCCGAAATCCGGCAGGCGCGTTCCGGCAGCGAGGTGGCGCTCGGGGTGTCCCACGATCTGCGCACGCCGATTGCGTCCATGAAAATCCTGGCGGAGAGCATGCTGTTGGGGCATGTACCGGACCCCGCGCGCCAGCAGGAGTTTTTGCGGACGATCGTGGAGGAGTGCGAACGGTTGAGTCAGTTGACGGAGCGGGTGTTATTTCTGTTTCGCTTCGGCCAGGACGCTGTGGAGTATCTGTTGCGCCCGTCCGACCTGGGGCGGTGCGTACGCGGCGCCGTCGGGGCGTTCGAGGCGCGCTACGCGGCGGGAGGTATCGCCTCGGGGGCGTCGGCGCTCCCGGAGATTCAACTGCAGGTGGAGGCGCCCGTCCCGTGCGTGCGTCTGGACGAAACCGCCTTTGGGCAAGTCATGCTGAACCTGCTCGACAACGCGGCCAAGTATGGTAAAAAAAACTTACCCACGGGCGGTGCCGTACTGAACATTGACATCACGGTGCGGCGGCAGGAACTCCGGCGCCGTTGGGGGTGGCCGCGGCGTTCGTGGGTCAGCGTGACCGTGCGGGATCATGGGGGGGGCATCGCGCGGCAGTATCAGCGGCGTATTTTTCACCGATTTTACCGGGTGCCGGAAACCCGCGATGTCAATCTGTCCGGCGTGGGGCTGGGCTTGTCCGTGTGCAAGCATGTGATGGAAGGGCATGGCGGCTGGATTGAGGTGCGCAGCGCGCCGGGCGAGGGAAGCGCCTTTACGCTGTATTTGCCCGTGGACTTGCCCATGGTATTTCCGGGGGCCGCGCCGGAGGATGCCGCGGCGACGTGAAACGGCACCGGTGGAGACGAACCCATGAGTGAAAAAAAACGCGTCCTGGTGGTGGAAGACGAGAAGGCGATCAAGCTGGGGCTTGAGGAGAACCTCAAGTTTGCCGGCTATGAGGTGATCAGCGCCGAGGACGGCCCCGAGGGCTTGCGGCTGGGCCAGACCGCGCGGCCGGATTTGATCCTGCTCGACATCATGCTGCCCGGGATGAGCGGTTACGACGTGTGCCGCAAGCTGCGGGACAGCGGCGCGCAGATGCCGATCATCATGCTCACCGCGCGGCAGGACGAGTTCGACAAACTGCACGGGTTTGAGATGGGGGCGGACGATTACGTCACCAAGCCCTTCAGCGTCAAGGAACTGCTGGCGCGGGTGCATGCGGTGCTGTTGCGCGGCCGTGCGCGCGAAGAAGGGCCGCGGGAATTTCTCTTCGGCGATTGCCGACTGGACATGGTGTCGCGCATTCTCACGCGCGGCGGTGGCGAGGTGACCCTGACACGCACGGAATTTGATTTGCTGGCCTATTTTTGCCGCAACACCGGCAAGGCGCTGTCGCGCGACCTGGTGATGAACGACGTGTGGGGCACGGAGTATTATGGCACGCAGCGCTCGCTCGACAGCTTTGTCGCCAACCTGCGCGCCAAGATCGAGCGCGACGCGCACGAACCCAAACACATCATGACGGTGCACGGCGTGGGGTACAAGTTCGTGGTGTGAGGGACAATAACGTTGACGAAAATGGCTGGCCTGTGCGAAGGTCGCGCAGCGTGAGCAAGAAGGATTGCGTTATGAAGAAAATTGGATTAGTTGCCGCGTTCGCGGGGGTTGTCGCGCTGGTGGTGACGGGCGCGCTCTTAAATACCGGATGCGAAGAGGGAACGGGGACGGAAGCGTTGATTTTGAGTCCGACGTCGGCATCCTTTGCCTTTTCCAATACGACGGTCACGAACACGACCAACGGGGTGTCTGGTGTGGTCGGCGATTCGGTGGTCTTCACGGTGGTGGGTGGGTATCGGGAGTTGTCCTTGCCGCTGGCCTGGAGCGTGACGGATCCCAACCTGGGCACGGTTGCCAGTTCCGGCGGATACAGCGCGGTCTACAAGGCCTACGAGGGGCGTCACGGCGTGAATGCGATCCGGGTGCAAGACCAGTACGCGGCCGTGGGCGTGGCGCAAATCGACCAATAAGAAACAAGCCCCGGCGGGGCTTGTTTCTTATCAAGGCCGCGATTCGGCGGCTTCCTTATTCTGGCTGCAGACACCCCATTTTCAGTCATTGCGGGCAGTTTTAAACCGCGTTCATGACAGAATTATTACAAATCCATGACAACAGGATTGGCGCCGTTTGTTATATTTTTACCACATCAATTGATAGCGGGTGGGTAGGCGGCAGGGGCTACTGAACATGAAAAGCGGGTGGGGCCAGGTATGAAGTTGAATCGTCTGCTGACCGGAATGGTGGTGCTGTGTGCTCTGACGCATGTGGCACCGGGCGTGGTGACGAACACCTGGGAGTTCGACAATCCTGCCGATTATGTTTTCGATCCCGAGTTGATCGCCGTCACCAACAGCCGCGCGGAACTGGTGCTGCAGGCGGACCAGCTAGCCAAGGGCGAATTCTTCGAGTACACGAATGCCAGCTCCATCGTGAATCTCGAATTCGACGAACCGGGCCACGTGCAGTTGCGTGGCGTGCCGGGGACGATTCTTTCCAACGGCGTCTTCACCTCTCGCATCATCGATGCCAATCCCAGCGTCGGCAACAACTGGCAGCAATTCCATGTGGCCGCTGCATTTGCAGACTATGTGAGCGATTCGGATCTGACGGCCTACTACAAAATGGACAACGACGCGTGGCTAGACCAGATCACACGTTCCTTGGGTACGGCTGCCGGCAACGTGACGTTCACATCCGATGCGGCGGTGGGAACACATGCGGGGCGTTGGTTCGGGGCCTTGGCTTCATACAATGGACGCGTCACGATGCCGCGCAACCCGTATCTGGGGGGGAGCGGGATCACGGTGGCGATGCGGCTGCGGCTGACGACGTATCCGGAAAACGGAAACGTGTATCGCACGGCCATCGGTGGATTCACCTCGCTGTCGCAGCAATTTCTCATTCGCGTGGGCGAGGGCAATATAAACCCATTGCTGAACCGCAACCTGATCTGTTTTGCGACGACCTCGGGCGGTTTGATCTCGTTATCCGCCGCGTTCCCGACCAACGCATACCAATTCGTGATCTTCACATGGGATGGACTGTCCGCGGACCCGGAGTTGCGCAAGCCGCGTCTGTATATCAACGGTGCATTCGTGACCGAAGGCGTGGCCACGACGGGAACGCTGACGCATGCGGGAACGGTCTGGCTTGGCAACGATCCGACACCGGGCCAGGTGAATGCGCGCGGCTGGCTGGGTGAAATCGACGAGATGCTGGTGATCAAGCGTGGGTTGACTGCGGACGAAGTCTTCCAGTTGTTTGAGGGGCAGAGTGATTTTTTCCGTCCCGTGCGCGTCAAGTTGCGCACCGGTCCCGACGAAGGCACCCTTGGCGGTCGAAATTTCGTGGGTCCGGACGCCACCACGAATACGTCTTATGCGGTGGGCAGTTCCACGATCGGCCAGGGGCCAGATGTGACGGCAACCGACCGCTACCTACAATATCAAGTGCGGCTGTTTTCGGATAAGGATCAACGGCAGACGCCGGTCTTTCGCGGGGTGCGGGTACTCGGTTCGCTGAACGAGCTGCGTGACCAGACCTTCTCCGACCTCCAACTCGGCACCCTCACGAGCAACACCGTTCTGAATCCGGCGGTGCAGCTTTCGCCGGCGGTGGGGCTGGCCAAAATGCCGAACGGTGGTTACTACACGAACGGCGTCTACGAATCGCACCTATTTGACTCCGGGGATGACTTGACCCAGTGGTCGCGCTTAAGTTGGTCGAGTGTGCCGGAACTGCCGATCACCCTTCATGGGCTGCTGGCGCTCTGGCATCTCAACAATTCCTGGGCCGACTCCAAGCCGCCATTCCAAAACACGGTGTTCGACATCCCCAATGCGGCCTTCACGAACTACGCCAAAATGGGTGCGGCGTCTGCGACCTTCAATGGCACGGATAATTTTGTTTCGGTGGGCGACATGGGGGTGGTGCCGGTGAAGTCGATCGAGTTTTGGATCAAGGATGGCAACACCACCGATGAAATCATGTCGCTGGTGAACGGAATAGATATCCGGATCGTGAACCAGCGGGTTGTGGTGACCGGACTGGCGCCGGGTGTCCCCACGGTCTTCGTGAACGGGAATCCGTCCTCGCCCGCCTTGCTGCCGGGGTGGAACCACGTGGTGGTGAATCTGGGATCGCTCAACGGCGTGATCGTATCGGATTTGATCGTGGGGCAGATCCCGGGTGTTGGGTTCATGCACGGCGATTTGGACGAGCTGGCGGCCTATAACCGGGAGCTGAATCCTGGTGAAGTTTCGCAACACTACGCATCGGGCCGGCGGGAAGTCGGCGGATTGACGGGATTTCAAGTCAGCGATGCATCGCTGACAAATTTTGTCGGGCCGGGTGGCCAGCCGGGCCTGTATTTCTCCACGTCTCCCGAACCGAGTGGAAACGATCTGGCCGGAATTCTTCCCGCGCAGCGGCGCATTCGTTACCGCGTCGTATTCGAAGGCGATGGTCTTGCCACCCCGATGGTTGGAAACATCCAGCTGGTGACCTCCTTGCCGACGGTGCAAAGTTTCAGCGACGACACGGCCGCCGAACTGTACGAGGGGACAGCGGTGCGCGGCGAATCCCGGATTTATGGAGACCAGTTTGCGCTGGAGGATATGTCCATCTGCGGACCGTCCCCGCTCGTCGTCGGCATCGGCAGTCAAATTTTCGGATTGTGGCATTTTGACGATTCGGTCTGGAATCCCACGGTGAGCCAGGCGGCAGGCATCGCAGGGACGGCATCCGGTAATGCGCGCCCGATCTTTGACGCGCGTGTGGGCACACGCGCCGGGTTGTTCGATGGCCTGGGAGACTACATTCGTGGCCTAAGCACGGTCAGTCCCATGGGAACGAACGACTTCAGCCTTAGCTTATGGTTCAAAACAACCTCGGGGCAATCGGCGCCCCTGATGGCGCTCAACAACCCCACGCTTTACGCGGCATTGCGCGTGTTCACGGATGCGCCGAATTCGATCACGGGGGTGGTGGCACTTGCGGTCAACGATGGCACCGGAGAAAAAACCGTGCTGTCGCAGCGCGGGTTCCTGTACGACAACCAGTGGCACCATGTGGTGGGTGTGCGCAACGGCGGACAGATCCTGATCTATGTGGATGGACGCCGTGAAGGCGGGAAGTTGGTGCCGGGACTGGGAAACTGCGGCAGTGTCAGCGAATTTTGGGTGGCGGACACGCCGAGTTCTACGAATGGGCCATATTTCCGGGGGCAAATCGACGAAGTGGCCGTGCATGGCCGGGGGCTTACCGAGCGTGAAATCGGGGAAAATTATGCCGGATTCAGCCGCACGAGTACGCGCGGGTCGCTGCAATCCGAGACGCTGACGCGGGCGGAGCCGTCGATCTGGCAGACGCTGGCCTGGGTGCCGATGGGACCCTTCAGCAAGCCTCTGTCGCCAACGCCGGGTGATCCCAAGCTGGTGGGTATCTGGCACCTGGAAGAATTTTCCGGCTTGGTCTCCAATGCGGTGACGGCGAATGGCATGCATGGCACGGTGGTGGGGGGGGCGACGTTCCGGGCGGCAGGGCGTTTTGATCGGGGCTTGGATTTCGACGCCGGCGCGCAGCAATACGTGACGGTGGCGCATAACGCCCTCTTGGAACCGGTGGTGGAATCCGTGACGATCGAAGCCTGGGTGAACGCGGACCTGGTCAATGACCGTTACATCATCTCCAAACGCAATGGCGGCAGTGGCTATGCCCTGTTTCTGGATGCGAACGGCCTGCCGGTATTCTGGATGGGCGGGGCATCCATCACCGGCCCGGTGCAACTGCGCGCCGGCAAATGGACGCATGTGGCGGGCGTCTACGACGGTGCGCGTCTGCGGCTCTATGTGGATGGCGCGTTGCAGGCGCAGGGCGCGGCGAGCGGCACATTGGCCTCGGGGGCCGCGCTGCAATTCGGACGCAGCCATGTTCCGGGCAGTTACTTTGACGGGCGGCTGGATGAGCTGGCGGTGCATACGCGCGTCTTGTCGGGCGAAGAGGTACTGGACCATTACCGTGCCGGTGTGGTGACGGCGAAATTCCAGGCGCGCTCATCCACGACCAATGTCTTCTCGGGACCATTCCTCGGTCCAGGGCGCTCCACCAACACCTACTATGTGCTGTCGAGCGGATCGACCATGACTGCCGATATCGATACCGGAACCGATTTCCAATATCGCGGTATCTTTGAGACCGAAGATTTTCGCTTCCCGCCGGACACGCGCGGGGTGTCGGTCTACGTCTCCGGTTATCCGGTGAGCAATCCCACGATCTATCCCACCGTCACGAACGGATTCTCGTTCCCCGGGCATCTGATCAAGTACACGCACCAGCGCCTGCTGAACCCGCCCAACACGGATGTGCGCTACCAGATTTCCGGGGACAGCGGCGAGACGCCGAATTGGTTTTACTACGACACGGCGCCTGCGGCGCGCCGCTGGACGCAGTATTCAATTGGCGGTGGGAGCGCCTACGAGTTCCAATCGAGTTCGGTGGCGGAGATCAGCACCAACATCGTGTCCTTCTATTCACAGGTGTACAACAAGACCGGCGGGCTGTTCCGCTTCCGAGCCTTCCTGCACTCCCTTGGTTCCGAGCAGGCCGCCGTCGACCAGGTCAAATTGGAGGCCTCCGAGGGTCGCATCACGATCCTGGCGCCAGACGGCATCGAGGTTGGCGAAAAGGCGTGGCTGGTGGGCGTGCCCTATGACATCACGTGGGAGCACACGACCAACGTCACGGGCACCGCGAAACTTGAGTATTCTTCCTCCGGCGGCGCCGTCTTCGGCCCGCTCTCGCCCCCGGCGGATCTGGTGCCCGTGACCAACCGGACTTATACCTGGACGACGCCCGGCACGGTGTCGACACAGTCGGTGATCCGGATCACGGTGAATAATGATACGACGATCAACGACCGTTCGGACCAGCCTTTCACGCTGCGCCATGGCATGCAGATCATCGAGCACAATGGCGGGACCAACATCTGGTATCTCGGCGAAACCAACATCGTCCGATGGCGCAAGTCCTCCAACGCGGCCCAGGCCCAGATTGAGTTTTCGCCGGACGGTGTGTTCACCGGTGCGCAGGCGCGCATCACCACGAGCAGCGTCGGGAATAGCACGATCAATACTTTTGCGTGGGTAACGCCGTATAACAATCCGAGTTTTGTGTCCGAGGCTGGCCGGTTGTGCGTGACGAACCCGGCACCCAACCTGGCGCGCCACGGAGACGTTTCCGACGACACGTTCGTGTTGGCGGGCGCCGTGGTGGTGTCGCCGCTGGCCGGGCAGGGGGTCAAGAAGGACGCGAACTTCGATCTGCAGTGGGTGTCGGCCGGCATGGGACCCTCCGTGAGCGTGGAGGTCCAGACCCAGCCCGGTGGCCCCTGGACCCTGATCGACGCCGCGGCGCCGAATGTGTCCGGGCTGAACACCTACACCTGGTTCCCGACCAACGCACCCACGGGGAGCGCCCGCATCCGCCTGCAATCCTTGAGTGATCCGCGGGCCACGGGGTTGTCGGAAGCCTTCGGCATCGCCGCAATCGAAATTGTCAGCCCGATTGGCCAGGAGAACCAGGACTTTACGGAACTCTGGCTCCAGAATACGACCAACAACATTACCTGGACCAGCGGCAGCGCGGGGAATTTCGTCAATCTGTACTATTCGACCGACGGGGGCCAATCGTTCACCGCGATCGCCACCAACGTACCGAATATCAACAGCGATATCACGATCATCACCAATGTATTCCCCTGGATCGTGGCACCGTACCCGACTGATCAGGCGCGTGTGCGAATCGAGGATGTCTCGCAACCGACGAATCTGTTCGATGTTTCTTCCTTCGATTTCAAGATTGCCGGCTTGCGTGTGACCTTCCCTGATCTTGAAACGGACTTCTTGGAAGCGCGTGTGGAAAGCGCCATTCAGTGGGACCATAACGATGTCGGTACCGAGTGCACCGTGTCGTTCTCGGATAACGGTGGTGTGAGCTGGCTGACGGTGTTGGCAAACGGAAGCCTGGGCGACTTCCAAGTGCTCTTTACGCCAACCAATCCTACCTTGGAAGGGTTGGTGCGCATCACGGCGGACAATCCCGCACCGTTCACCAACATTGTGGATGTGAGTGACCACGAATTTTCCGTGCGCGGCATCCGGGTCGCCAATCCCCAGCAATTCGCGCAATACACAATTGGCACCACGAACCCGGTGACCTTTGTCATTGCGGACACCCAGGATCCGGATTTCCGTGCGCAGATCTTTTACGCGGAAAATGGCGTTGATTTTGATCGCGACAACCCGCTGAACGGTTCCTTCTCGTTTGTGGACGGCGGCGTCAACACCTTCAACTGGAACGTCGAACCCAGCCGGCGGCCCTCACAGACTGGACGCATCCGGGTCGAGGCCGGGCCGGCATCCACGCCATATTTCGGAGAATCTGAGGACTTTGTGCTTCGCGGCGTAAAATTTGACGCGCCCGTCAGCGGCACGATCTGGGCGCCGGGGTTGCATCCAATTGTCTGGTCGGCGGCGGGCATTGCGAACGGCGCCTCGGCGAATATCATGCTGTCCCTTTCCGGCGGGGCGCCGGGCACCTACACCCTCCCGGTGGCGACGAACGTGTTCGTCGATGATTTGACCGCACCGTGGGTGGTGCCCCTGGGGTTGGGGCCTTCGACCAACGCGCGATTGCGCATGGTGATCACCAGTTCACCCGGGGGTGTTTTCGACACCAGTTACTTCGCAGACTCGGATGTCTTCACACTTCAGGGCATTCGTTTGCTGTCGCCGGTTGCCACGTCACGTTGGGATCTGGGCAGCACACAGACCATTACCTGGGATTCGGCTTCCGGCGGCAACCGCATGGACCTGCTCTATTCCGCGAATGGCGGTGCGACCTTCGACCCGAACCCGATTGCGGCCAACGTGGTCTCGCAGAATGGCACCAACAGCCTCGTGTGGACGATCGACTTTGCGCGCACACCGTCCACCAATGCGGTGGTGCGCGTGGCGTCGCGTACGTTCCCCGGGTTGATGGGGGATTCGGCGCCGTTTTATGTGCGTGGTGTCAAGGTGATCCGGCCGACAGGCGCGGACATCTACGCCTCCACCGATCCGACGAACCTGATTCAATGGGTGGGCGTGAACAACGGCGGGACGGGGGGCGTTTACACCATAAATTTCATCAAGGAGTCGCAAGCGCCGGTGACGATCGCCAGCGGAGTTCAACAGCCGCGATACAACTGGGCCTTCCCGCCGACGAATGCGGTGTCGGATGACGTCCTGATCACGATCTCGGACGGCATTCACACGGGGACCTCGGCCGTGTTCCGGATTGTGAGCCAGCCGACGATCCTCGTCACGGCCCCGGCGGCGGGTGACTTCTGGGAAGTGGGCAGCACGCACGATATCCAGTGGAGCCGCGGCGGCGGCATGGTCAACGATTTCACCGTGTATTATGTGCTGGCGCCGTATGACATTACCAACACGCCGCTGACCGTCGGTGCCGTGGCGTTTGATGAAACCAACAACGTCTTCAGCTACACCTGGCAGGTTCCGGACAACCCGGGCAAGGGCAAGATTGCGGTCAAGCACAACAGCTTGAGCACGGTCTTTGACGACTCGGGTGAGTTCTTCATCGTGGGTAAATTTGAAATGTTGAACCCGCCCGGCCCGTTTGACGTGTATGCCTTGAAGCCCAACACGCTGGTGCGCTGGCGCACGCGCGGCTCGGTGCCGTTCGTCGACCTGTACTACTCCCTGACGGAGAACCACGACGACTGGACCAAGATCAACACGACACCGATCGCGAACATCAACAAGCCCTTCAATCCCGGAAACGTGCCGGACTCGTGGGCGATTTCGACCTACGATTGGACCGTGCCCAACGCGCGCGTCGACGCGGCGGCAGTTCGGGTCCAGGAGGCGCTATATACGCAGGAGTTCGCGCCGACAGACGTGGGCCCGTTCGATGACTCGGCGGAATTTTCGATCTATTACTACACGATTCTTTGGGATGTGTACGACGCGGTGAATGGGACCGCGTTCAATTCCCCCACGGGGCGCCTCGACCACCTATCGGTCGTGGACAGCTCCGGCTGGGGCTTGGCGGATGCCTCTGCGGTTCCGCCCAATCGGATCACGCACGATTACCCGTGGGGGACGTTCAACACGGAAATCTACCGCGAAGGCTTCTTCGACGCCTCGATCCTGTTCTGGTCGTCGGAAAACACCACGATCTCGGTGCCCGGGCCGCGTGCCTGGACGCAGCGGGTGTCGATGGCGCGTTCGCAGATCACGGAAGAGTACCATGTGCTGGCCAACTTCTCGTACGATCCCAACAACACCAACAGCGGCGCCAAGGTGTTCACGATCAACACCTGGATGGAGCGCGGGGGCGTGATTCTGCAGGATCCGGCGAGCAGCACGATCAAGATATACTCGGCGGACGGATCGTTGATCGACACCATCACCAGCACGACGCCGCGGGATACCGGGGTGTTCTGGCTCGAGTGGGATGCGTCGGGCCAGCCTGATGGTGCGATCTTCTTCGCCAAGGTCGAGGTCTCCTATTCCGGCTCAATCTATTCGTCCGGCCTGACCTTTACGCTGACCATTCCCATCAGCGATGCCATCACGGGACCCTTGACGGAGCTGACGGCGGCGATTTCGAATAACGTCATCGGGCCGCTCGTGAGCACGCTGACCAACGTGGCCGCGCTGGGTAGCCAGTTGTCAGATTTGCAAGCGTTGACCGCCAGCGGCTTCACGAACCTGGATTACCTGGCGCGGAACACGACCAACATGCTGGGCGAGGTGCGGTCGGACGTGAAGGTGTTGACCAACCAGGTGATCGGGGTGATCGGGCCCAAGATGGATTTGTTGACCAATGCCATTACTACGATCGGGCTGCCGTCGCTGGCGCGTATTCTCTCGCGGCCGGAGGCGGTGGCGCTCGGCTCCACGAACACCATGCTCTACAAATCGCTGGCGGGCTATCCGGACGGTAGCGTGAACATGACCGTGACACCGATCGACGGCGGTGGGAGTCCCGCGACGGTCGCGCTGGCGCAAATCGTGGGCGGCCTCTACCAAGTCCAGTATGTGGCCGATTGGGGTCTGGGGCGGTATCGGGTGTCGGTGAGTGATCCGCAGGCTTCAGACAGCATCGCCATGCGCCTCGTGGGTGGGGACATCTATGATCTTCCCGTCCAGCTTGGGGACGTGAGCAACAAACTCGATACGATCGAGTCGCAACTGATCAACATGGCGATTGCCTCGGATGTGGTCACCAATCAGTTGTTGCCGATGATTTCGCTGCTGTCGTCCAATATTGCCAACTTGAGCACGAACATCGGCGTAGACTTTGAGTTTATTCAGGATGCGGTGTCGCAGCTCACGAACGACCTGGCCACGCTGGATGGGCTGGAGGAAATCGGCGAGCAGGTGGCGCGGCTGACCAATTCGCTGGCGTCGATCACCAACGTTGCCGACATGGTGCAAACCCTGACGAATGCGCTCCAGGGGGTCAGTTGGGATGACGTGCGCAAGCTCAACACGGGCGTGGACCGGCTGACCAACACGTTCTGGGAAGCGGACTGGCGCACGGTGATGGCGATCGACAGCAACGTGGTGCGCATGACCAACGCGATGTTCGCGGCGGACGGCATGGTCTTCGACCTCAACGTGCTGACGCAAAAAGTGCAGGGGATCGACTTTGCCCGGATGCAAGCCGGGGTAATCGATACGACCAATCGCCTCGCGGCGCTAAGCGGACTGGACGCGATTGCCCTGCAGATCGGCCAGTTGAGCAATTCATTGAATCAGATTTCGGCGCTGACGAACATTGCGCCGACGATCGCGGCCTTGGGCACCAATCTGCTCCCCGTCAACTTCCAGGGCATGGCGGCGAATATTACGAATATGCAGGCCACGCTGGCGGCACTGGATGGGTTGAGTGACATTGCCAATCAGATCGGCCAGTTGAGCAACTCGCTTGGGCAGATCAGCGCGGTGACGAACCTGTCGGGCTCCATGAATCTGCTGACCAACCTGCTGTTGCCGATCAACTTCGCGCGGATGGCGGCGGAGGTGACGGGGATCACGAATACGCTCGGCGCCCTGGAAGGGTTGGATGCGATTGCGGCGCAGATTGGCCAGTTGAGCAACACCCTTTCCACGATCAGCGGGGTGACAAACCTGAACGGGCAGGTCAATTCGATGTACACCAACTTGCAGGCGGTCAACCTTGGGCGAATGGCATCCGACCTGATGTTCACGACCAATCGCGTGGCCAATCTGCCGACGCAGATCAACCTCCTGAGCAACCAGATGGCGCAGGCCACGCGTGATCTTAGCTTCGTGACGAACAAGCTGTGGCAGTGGGACTGGAGCGTGATCACCAACATCCAGAGCCTAGTGGGCAAGACCTACACGAATGTCCAGGCGCTGGGCAATTTGCAGGACGTGGCGGCGGATCTCCAGGAATTGACCAACGCCATCGCGCAACTCGCGGGAATCACCAACCTGGGGGCGGACGTATCGGGCCTTACCAATGCCTTGCAAGGCATCAACTGGGCGGACGTGACCTATATCCGCGGGCAAGTCGATGTGATCACGAACAAACTCACGGCGCTGGATGGCCTCGCCGCGATCAACGGGTCGATTGACGATCTGACGAATTCCGTCGAGCGGCTGACGGCGCTGACGAACATGTCGGGGCAGGTGAATGCCATCGCGGATGCGGTGGTGGGTGTCGATTTCGACAGCATGACCAACGACGTGCGCTTGATTCTCGGCCAGGTGAATCAGATCGACTGGAACGACATCGCAGCGATGCGGTTTGATTTGCAGTTCACCACCAATATCCTGGCCGATTTGTCGGGGCTGGATGCGCTGACACTGGCGGTCAACAACCTGACCAATCTGACCGGCGATCTGGCCGCCGTCGGGCTGTTGGGCACGCAGGTGAATGCCATCGCATCGGCGTTACTGGGGGTCAACCTCGCGCAGATGTATCAGAACACGCAGATCACCACGCAGCAGCTGGCCAACCTGAACCTGACGGTGCTGACGCAGATCAAGAGCGATGTGTCCAACATCACCAATACGCTGGCGAACTCGCGGCTGGATCTGCTCCCGGGCATTCAGACGGGGGTCACCAGCATTTCCAACTTGCTGGCGGGAGTCGATTTCACCCTATTGCCGTCGATCAAGGCGGATACGACCCAGATCACCAACTTGAGCAGTTCGATCGACGCCCTGGTGAACGTAGCCTCCGACCTAAACGACCTGACCAACGCCATGGCGCAACTTGCG
>CAMFEP010000024.1 GCA_945949405.1 Kiritimatiellales bacterium | reverse complement strand
TGAGGTCGATGTCGCGGCGCAGGTCGCGCGAGGTGCGCAGGACAAATTCGTTCTTGGCGCGGATGGTGTCCACGTCCTCGAACATGGCCTCGCACTCGTGCGGGTTGATGCCGAGTGAACTGATCATATAGAGCAGGCTGTCGGCGTGGATATTTTCCTCATGGGCGTGGCGGCCGAGGACCATCTTCAGTTCCGGCGCGGTAACGAGTTCGCGCACGACGTGAATGATGTTGTCGCCGACGATGCCTTCGGCGGCGGAGAAGTAGCCGATGCCCATGCGGATGATCCAGCGTTCGACGTCGCTCAAGTCGCGATCGCTTTTCCACTGTTCGACATCCTTTTGCATCGGGATGTCCTCGGGTTCCCAGTGATTGGCCTTCATCTTGCGATAGAGGTCATAGGCCCAGCGGTACTTCAGTGGTAGCAGATTAAAAAAAGAACTTTTGCGGCCGTTGATGACGCGCTTCTCGGCGAAGGCGCGCTCGGCTTTGGCCTGGTCCAGAATGTAAGTGCGGTTTTCGAATTCAAACACAGTCTGCATGAAGTCCTTTCGATCGGCAGAAAATGGACGTGAAAAAGAAAGATATTAACAACCCACCAGAGAGCACCCCGAGCAGCGCCGGACCCTCAAAAACCGGCGTCGCCAACCGACGAAAATGTGTATAACAACGGCGATCGGGTGCGTCAACCCCTGCCACCATATATTGTGGGTTTTTTTATTGAGGGGCTGTTCAACTCTAAATGCGGGGGTATTATATACCGAATAGGTATGGAATTGTCCGGGTCCGGAGGCCCCGGCCCACCATGGACTTGGATCAAGGAGAAGCGTTGGACTATTGGTGTTTCGAAGGGGTGCCGGCAGGGAGAGACGGCGGCGACAGTCAGGGCTGGGGATCGCGGCTGCGGAACTTGCGGTTGAACCAGACGAAGGTGATGTTCAGGGCGCCGCGCAGGGGGTGGCCTTCCTCGGGGGCCGTGGCGTCGCGTACCACGGAAAGATTGGCCCAAGTTGCGACCTTGCGGCAGAGCAGCAGCAGCATGGCCAAACCAAAGTAGGCCAAGCCGAGGAAGGAGAGGACCACGCCGGTGTAATGGACCGGCTCGACCTCGAGGATCACGCCGATGGCGCCGACGGTGACGCCGGTGCCGATCACGAGGGACGAATTGATGATGTTCCAGCGCAGGGTTTGCACACGGAAGCGCCGGGTTCTGGCCATTTCGCGGACGTCTTCCGGGCGCTCAAGAACGTAGTCTTCCTCGACGATCTGCAGCGGGGGCCGTCTGGCCACGGAAAACCCGGTTTGCCGCGGTTCGACATGGATGGGCAATGGCCGTGGTTCCGCGCTGTGGGGTCTGGTGTCGGTCAAGCTGCGCCCGGAGATGGAAAACCCGCCATCGCGCATTCCGTGCAATTCCGACAGTTCGCGGCGCAGGGCATGCACTTCGCCTTCGAGCTGTCCGACCCGGCTGCCAACGGCCGTTGCGGCGGATGAGGTGCTTTCCGTGGGTGCGGTTGAGGGGGTGGCGCTGGGGTGGTGCATCGGGCTGCGGCGCAACACGCTATCCGGCATGAGGATCCCGCGTTCGACGAGAAGGCGCGTGGCGACGATGTTGAAGGGCCCGTAAGAATGGCCGCCGCCCAGATCCGCCACCCAATCCATTTCCAATGCGGCGACGGTGGCAGCCGGCTGCCAGGTGCGCGCATCGGACGAGATTTGGTCCCCCGCGTTCAGGGTGCCTTCCTCCGCCCATTGACGCAGGGTCGCGAGGGTTACCGGGCCACGAATCTGGCTTTCATCGACCTTGAGAAACCAAATTGGCGGGTCGGCGGGCGGTTTGCCGAATACTGGAGGGTTCGTTGCCATGGGGTCGTGTTTGGTGCAGGGTGCAAAAGGGCGTTAAAAGTGTGAGAATCATGGGGATTCATGCGGTTTTTGTCAAGGTTTTGGTGGGGGCTAGCCCCTTGCGGCGTGTTTTCGTTCTCAAAAATGTAAGCGCTGGCGCGAGTGATGGATGACAGATCACGGCAGGTCTTTGAGCCGCCAGCGTTTGGCATGGTCTGACCCCGCTTTTTCTCGTTTCCCTTATCCTTGTAGCCCCGATGTGCTGTTACGTGATCACCTAGAACTTGCCAGGCCGCCGCACACGAACATCGGCTTCATAGGCGACCATCGCGTATTTGGGGAAGAAATCCCGTTCCAACCGCCCCATCAGCCGTTCACACGACTCCGCCGGCAAGATCACCTCGACTTGGATGTTCCCAAACTCCGCGATTTCCGCGGTGCGTTCGCCCTGTGCTCCGGCACCTTCAACAACAAACAGCGTGTACCCGTTTGCTTCAATATCCCGCAGCAATCGTATCACCGCGTCGCGCGCCAGCGCCTCGCAGATGATCGTCGCCAGTTTCATGGCATGTGCCGGCATTTCAGTTTCCTCCCATCCACCATTTCGCGATGGCGTAATAAACCGGAATCCCCACCGTCACGTTAAATGGAAACGTGATCACCAGCGCCGCCGTCAGATATAAGGTCGGGTTCGCGCTCGGCAATGACAACCGCATCGCCGCCGGTGCCGCGATATACGACGCACTCGCCGCCAACACCGCCAGCAACGTCGTCCCGCCGAGACTCAATCCCACCGCGTGCCCGAGCAGCACGCCAAGCGTCCCGTGGAGCAGAGGCATCACAATCCCAAACGCCACGAGAAACGCGCCGACCTTCCGCAAGTCACCGAGTCGCCGCCCGGCCACCGTTCCCAGATCCAACAAGAACAGCGCCAGCACACCCTGAAACGGCGTCACCAGAAAAGCGGCCACAGCGTCCATCCCGCGCTGGCCGCACAGGAATCCGACCAGTAACGTCCCCACCAGCAGAAATACACTCCGCCCCAACAAGGCTTCGTGCAACACGGGTCCCAGGCCGCCGCCCGCCGCCTCACCTTGCCGGCGCAGTGCCAATTTGCCAAGCACGATGCCCACGATAATGGCTGGCGCTTCCATCGCCGCCAGAAACGCCGTCGCATACTCCTCATACGGCAGTGCGAGTTCCTTCAGGAAGTTTGTTGCCGCGATGAAGGTTACCGCGCTGACCGAGCCGTAATGACCGGCAATCGCCGCCGCGTCTACCGCCGGCAGTTTTGCGGCAAACCGCAACAGCGGATAGGTCCACATCGGTATCAGCGCGCCGAGGGTCATGGCAGCCAATGTTGGCAGCCAGACTTTTCCCCATCCGGCCTCGGCGATGGCGACCCCCCCCTTGAAACCAATTGCGCACAGCAGGTAGATCGTCATCGACACATAAAGCGCTTCGGGGAACTTCAAGTCGCTTCGCACCACCGCCGCCAGCAAACCCAGGGCGAAGAACAAAATCGGTGGCGACAACAAGTTCGCCTGCAACCCGTGAATTAGTTCACCGCTCATAGGTTCTTGTTCTTGCGCCGTGATGCGCGCGCCATCCGCGTCTTGTACGCCCGCAGTGCCGCCCGCAAGCGCGGATCCCCGCCCGCCGCCAGAATGCGCACCGCCAGCAGACCGGCATTCTTTGCGCTTCCGATGGCCACCGTCGCCACCGGCACACCGCCGGGCATCTGAACGATCGATAACAACGAATCCAGCCCGCGCAACGCCTTGCTCTCAATCGGCACGCCGATCACCGGCAAGGTCGTGTAACTGGCGACCATCCCAGGCAGATGCGCCGCGCCGCCCGCCCCGGCTATAATGACGCGCAACCCGCGCCGTTCCGCCGTCTCCGCATACCGGGCCATGTCGCGCGGCGTGCGGTGTGCCGACACCACGCACAGCTCATGCGCCACGCCAAACTCCGCCAGCGCCTCGCTCGCCGCCTTCATCGTCGGCATGTCCGAATCGCTGCCCATGATCACGCCCACCACCGGATGTTTCATGCCATACCTCCAAATCGAATGCAGTTTGCCGCCTGCTGGGCCAGCGCCGCGGCGGCATCGGCGTCTTGTCCCAGCGCCGTCACGTGCCCCATCTTACGGGCGCGGACGCTTTGCGACTTGCCGTACACATGGACATGCGTGCCGGGGATTCGCAGCGCATCGGTCAACCCGACCGGCGTCCCAGGGCCTTCGCCGTGGCCGAGCAAATTCACCATCGCCGCCGCCGGCGCCACCATGGCCGGTGATCCGAGCGGCCACCCTAATACCGCGCGAACGTGGTTCTCGAACTGCGAACACACACACGCTTCGATGGAGTAGTGCCCGGTGTTGTGAACGCGTGGCGCGATTTCGTTGAGCCACACCCGGCCGTCCGCCAGTTGAAAGAACTCCAGTCCAAAACTCCCGACGCCGCCAATTGCCGCCACTGCGCGTTCCGCCATGTCGGCCACGGCCGGCATTTCCACCGGGCCCTTGACGACGCAGCAGATGTGTTCCCTGTTGATCGCCTCCATGACGGGATACCGGACCACGGCGCCGTCCTGGCCGCGCGTCACGATGATCGCCAGCTCGCGCGCGAAGGGACAGAACTCTTCCACATACAACGCCTGCCGCTCCCCGTCGAGCGCCGTCCACGCGGCGTCGAGATCACCGGCTGCGCGGACGGTCGCATTGCCCTTTCCATCGTAACTGTTCCGCCGTTTCTTTAACACTGCCGGGAAGCCGAAGCGCCGGACCGCGTCCCGGTTTGGCGCATCCGCGAAACGCACCACCGGCAACCCGGCCGCGGCAAACACCGCCTTCTGCCGGAGTTTGTCCTGCACCAGCGCCAGCGTATCCACGCTCGGCCAGAGCTTGTGCCGATTTTCCGCCAGCACCGCCAGCGCGTCCGTGCTGACGAATTCGTTCTCCATCGTCACCACATCTACCAGTGGTGCGAGCCGCAGTAACTCGCGCGGATCATTCCAATCGCCGATCAGGGCATGCGTGTCCATGCTGTGCGCCGGGAAATCGACCTGGCGCTCCAGGATGACCACCTCACACCCGAATGGGATCGCGGCTGCGGCGGTCATTCTGGCGAGCTGTCCGCCGCCGATGATCCCGAGACGCGGCGCCGGTAACTCGGCAAGGGAACGCAGTTTGTGTGCCAGGTCGGACTGTTGCATCGTTCACCCCGTGCTCTTCATGCCGAAGGCGATTCCGTTGACGGTTAGCGCCAGAAATTTCCGGCGGTACACCTCGCCCGACTGAAAGGGATCGGCCACCGGCGCGCGCTTGCGCCGAGCCGGCGAGGCGTGCGTCAATTCGCCGATGAGCGTGTCGCATTCGCGCCGGTAGAACTCGGTCAGCCGGGCGCGTTGGCGTGCAACGGTCGCCAGGGAGACCTGCGGCGTGACCCGGCGCTCGCGAATCTCGTCGGCCTGATCAAACGGCGTGGCGAGCCGCAGGCTGTGATTGCGCGTGGTGCGGCGCTTGGCCTCGGTAGGATGGGCCGTCAGCACCGGCGCGACTTCCAGCGCGTCGAGGCAGCGCTGAAGCGACGCGGCGCTCACTCCGGCCAATAGTCGCCGATTGGAACGGATGATCCCACGGCCATGCTGTGCCCGGATGGCTTTCGCGAGTTGGCGGAGTTGCTCAACGTGATGGAACGCCGCGGCGCCGGCCTGCTCGCGGGTCATTGCATCGAGAAGCGTGGTGATGAATCGCACGTCTTGTTTCATCCTATCATCCATGGGCTGCAGCCAATCAATACGGGGCTTCGCGCCATGTGGGTGATCCGCGGGCATGATTCGAGGTCGTACGCGCCGCCGGGTAAACCGGTTGGAAGCAGCGTGTACATGCGGCAACCGTACCGGAAGCGCATATGTGCGTCAAGCCGACCGGCCAAAATCCAAGCCATTCAGAATAAGCCGAAGTGTTCTGGATTCGGGTGGCGAGATTGTCGTTGGTGGCTTCTGTCTGGGGCTCGTCCAGCCGGTGCATGGTGGGTCTTCACCGCACCATGTCCACGATCCGTTCGGCGGTTTTGCGGCCGATGCAGGCGACGCTTGCCAATTCGTCTGTGTCGGCCTGCATCACGCGCGCCACGCTGCCGAAATGGTTCAAGAGGGCTTCCCGCGTTGGGGGCCGACGGCGGGCAGGCCTTGGAGAATGAAGAATTGGCGGCGTTTACGCCCTTTGGGGCGATACCCGGGGCGTGTTGGCGGGCCGTGCATGTGGCGGTTGAGTTGGCGGGAGGCGTAGCGGATCAGATCGGCGGTTTCGGTGGCATTCGCCGAGCGCAACAGGGGGATGCCGAAGACGAGCGTCAGCGTGGCCATGGCGCCCAGCAGGGCAGCGCGACTGATGCCGTAATTGTCCAGTTCGCTTGCCGACCCTTCGAGGATGATGACACTGCATAGATCGGCGTCGCGTAAACGGGGCGCCTGGGAAAACAGCCGGCCATCCAGAATTGAGATCGCAAAATCGGCCATGGTCTTGCGTTCGAACAGGGCCTTGCCGGGAATGGAATAGTCGCCGGTTTTGAGGCGCTTGATTTGAACGAGGAGGTCGGCGTGCTGGCGCAGGTGCGCGATGACGCCGCATTGTGGTTCCCGGTCATCAACCAGGATCAACAGTTTATGGGGGTGATCGGAGGTCGAACCGTCTGGTGCATCTGTTTCCATATAGGGATAAAGGAATGACGCGCGGTCGTTTCCGGAAAAATTTCGAGTTTTTTCGATCCGGATCCACGTTTTTGCATGTATGTTTTCGGGGCGGAATCGGCGTTGGGAACGATGCCGATTCCGATAGCGATGCCGACCCCGATTGGGTTGCGGGCGATAGCCCGATTTGGATGTTTTGTGACATGCAGGGGCATCGCTTGCGACGCCCGCGGGTGGTGACAACAACTGGAACAGGGCGGCCAGGCGGCCGCCCCTCCCGAGGGAGATGACAAAGCGGGAGGGGGGCGCGAGGGCGCCGTGGCCGGCGCCCCTTCCGTATTTTGGCGGGTCGATCACCAGCGCAATTCGTTCATGGTTCCTTGATGGGGCCAGGCCTCCGCCGTGGTTACGAGGCCATGGCGGATGGGATTTCGGGACACATAGGCCCAGCGTTCTTCGTAATGCCGGGCGTGGCGCAATTGCGTGTCCCAGGAACCACTATGCCAAAGCGTGTGTAGTTCTGGGAGCGCGCGGCTGACTGTACGTTTCCAGAAACCAGCCCAGACGGAGACCGGTTCGGCATCGAGAATGGCGGGAGAGCAGAAGAGGTGAATGTGATCCGGCATGATCATGTAGCGCCCGACGTGCCAGTGGATGGCGTTTTCCCAAGCGCTACGCAGGGCGGCGTGGACGCGGGCATTGGCGAGGATCGGGCGGCGATGTTTGGTACTGACGGTGAGAAAGATGATGGTGGGCTGGTTATGGCGGGGGAGGCTGGCGAGGTGGGTGGGGGATTTGCGGGTGTAATAGGGCATGGTCAGGGTTTCTTGGGGAATTCGAGAACAGGGCGCCGTGGCCGGCGCCCCTCCCGTTCAAACAATAAAAGGCATGTTCCCATGAAAACATATAGGAAGGTAAATGGAACATTTCCGAGAAATTTTTGAAATAAATTCGGGAGGGGCGGCCGCCTGGCCGCCCTGGTCCGCACCAGTTTCTACACCCCCGCGCGCTCGCGGCGGAGGAGTTCGCCTAGGGTGGGGTTGGTGGTGGGCTGGTGGCCGGGGAGGGGGACGATGCGTTCGTGCACGGCGTCCACGATCCAGTTGGCCTGGGGGAAGAAGTCATTTTCCATTTCGGCGGCGGGGGTGATCCAGTTGCGCGAGCCGAGCACCACGGGCGGGGCGTCGAGGTAATCGAAGGCGAGTTGGGTCAGGTTCGCGGCGATGGACTGGATGACGGAACCGCGCTCGCAGGCGTCCGAGGCCAGCAGGACGCGCCCGGTCTTTTTGACCGACTCCACGAGCGGGGCGTAATCCAACGGGTTGATCGTGCGGCAATCGAAGATGTCGCAGGTCATGTTGTATTTTTGCTGGAGGATGTCCGCGGCCTCGATGGCGCGATAGAGCGTGGCGCCGACGGTGATGAGGGTCAGATCGCTGCCCGTGCGGCGTTGCGCGGGCGGGCCGAAGGGGACTTCATAGTAGCCCGCCGGGACCTCGGGCTCGAAGAGTTCGCCGATGTCATAGAGGCGCTGGCTTTCGAAGAAGATCACGGGGTCCGAGCCGGCGAGGGCGGTGTTGAGCAGGCCCTTGGCGTCATAGGGCGTGGCGGGGAAGGCCACCTTGAGGCCCGGGATGTGTTGCACCAGGGCGGTCCAATCCTGTGAATGCTGGGCACCGTACTTGCTGCCCACGGAGACGCGCAGAACGACGGGCATTTCGAGCAGTCCGCCGGACATGCTCTGCCATTTGGCGAGCTGGTTGAAGACTTCGTCGCCCGCGCGACCAAGGAAGTCGCAATACATGAGTTCCACCAGGGCGCGTCCGCCGGCGAGGGCATAACCCACGGCGGTGCCGACGATGGCGCCTTCGGAAATCGGCGAATTAAACAGGCGGTGATAGGGCAGGGCCTCGGTGAGCCCACGGTAGCAGGCGAAGGCGCCGCCCCAATCGCGGTTTTCCTCGCCGTAGGCCACGAGGGTGGGGTCTTCGTAGAAGCGGTGCAGGACGGCTTCAAAGATGGCGTCGCGGTATTGGATGACCTTATTTTTGGAAACAGGTTTGCCGTCCACCATGCCGGCGCGCGATTTGGTGGCGAGTGATAACACGCGCGGGTTGGCTTCCTTGGTCATCAGCACGTCGGGAGCGCGGTCGTCATAGCGCTCGCGGCGGCGGTTGGAGAACATGACCTGGCCCACGAATTCGGGTTTGGCGCGCGGGGAAATTTCGAGATCGACGGCGAGGTTACAGACGCGCGTGACGGTGGCGCGGACCCGGGCGCGCAGGGCGTCGAGGCCTTTCGCGTCCAGCAACTCGGTGCGCTGGAGTTCGCCGGCGAACCAGGCGATCGGGTCGTTTTGGCGCCAAAGATCCACCTCTTCCTTCACGCGGTAGGACGAGGCGTCCGAGGGCGAGTGGCCGGAATAGCGGTAGGTGATGGTTTCGAGCAGCACGGGGCCATCGCCTGCGGCAAGGATTTCGCGCTTGCGCTGAATCGCGTCCACCACGGCAAGGGGGTTGTAGCCGTCCACGCGCTCCGCGTGCAGGGCATTGGGGGCGACGCCGGCGCCGACGCGGGCGAGCACGTCATAGCCCATGGTCTCGCCCTTGGTCTGGCCGCCCATGCCGTAGAAATTGTTCATGAAATTGAAAATAATCGGCAGGCCGCCGCCGTGCTCCTCGTCCCAGAGGCGGTAGAGCTGGCCCATGGCGGCGAAGTTCATGGCTTCCCAGGTGGGGCCGCAGCCCATGGAGGCGTCGCCGATGTTGGCGATGACGAGGCCCTTGCGGCGGTTGATTTTTTTGAACAGTGCGGCGCCGGCGGCGATATCCGCCGAGCCGCCGACGATGGCGTTGTTGGGATAGATGCCGAAGGGGGTGAAAAATGCGTGCATCGAACCGCCGAGGCCGCGGTTGAAGCCGGCACGGCGGCCGAAGATTTCCGCAAGCGCGCCATAGGCGAGGAAGTCCACGGCGAGGTCGTGCGTGGTGCCTGAATGGCCCTTTTCGACTGTGGCAAGGCACTCGCCGCCCATGTAATTCTTCATGATTGCGAGGAGGGCATCGGCGTCGAGCTTATGGATGGCGGAAAGCCCCTTGGCGAGGATTTCGCCGTGGGAGCGGTGCGATCCGAGGATGTGGTCGTCCACGCCGAGCAGGAAGGCCTGGCCGACGGCGGCGGCCTCCTGGCCGATGGAGAGGTGCGCTGGGCCCTTGTGATCATAGGCGATGCCCTGGTAGTTGCCCTCGGTCTTGATGGCCTGGAGCATTTCCTCGAACTCGCGAATCAGCAGCATGTCCTCCAGGATCTGGACCATGGCGGCGTTGCCATAGCGCTTGGCTTCCTGTTCGACGGTGCCCGTGTAGCGATTGAGGGCGATTTTGGGGGACTGGATGGAACCGGTCTTGCGTTCCTGGGCTGGGTCGATGATGTCGGATTTGGGCATGTTTGCTCTCCTTGGTGTGAATCAACTTTTAAAGTGTTCAGGTGTCAGGTTTCAGGTGTCAGTGGGAAGCGGGCCCCAGGGCTAAAATTGTGTCGCGGATTGCTTCCGAGGCGGTGGGGTGGGGGAAGACTAGGTCTTCGATTTCGGTGACGCGGAATTCAGTTTCGATCATGGCGGCGGCGCCGAAGATCATTTCGGAGCAGGCGCCGCCGAGCATGTGCACGCCGAGCAGGACGCCGGTGTCCGCGTGCACCACGACTTTTACCAGGCCGCGTCCTTCGGCGTGCTCGGCGAGGAAACGGCCGCTGACGGAGAGCGGGAGCTTGGCGGCGCGCACGGGCAGGCCGCGCGACTTGGCCTGGGTTTCGGTGAGCCCGACGGTGGCGACCTCGGGGGTGGTGTAGATTACGCCGGCGATGGCGTCGTAGCGCATGTGGTCGGCGCGGCCGGTGAGGTTGTGGGCCACGACTTCGGCCATGCGCGAGGCGGCGTGGGCGAGGGCGGTGCGGCCGGTGACGTCGCCGGCGGCCCAGAGGCCGGGGATGTTGGTGGCGCAGCGGTCGTCGATGCGCACGCCGCGATCGTCGAAGTCCACCTGTAGGGATTCCAGGCCGAGGCCGCGCACGTTGGGGCGGCGGCCGGTGGCGACGAGGACGCAATCGGCGGGCACGCGTTGCGTTTTCCCATCGACGTTGAAGGCCACGTCGGTGGCGGTGATGCCTTCCACCTTGGCGCCGGTGTGGAAGGTGACGTTTTTGCGCGCGAGCTCCGTGCGGAGGATTTTGGCGAGATCGGCATCCACGGTGGGGCAGATTTCGGGAAGCATTTCGATGACGGTCACGGGGATGCCGAGCGAGCCGAAGCAGCAGGCGAACTCGCAACCGATGATGCCGCCGCCGATGATGACGAGTTGTTTGGGCAGGGCGGTGAGGTTCAGGATGCCGGTGGAGTCCACGACATGCGGAAGGTCGTGGCCGGGGATTGGGGGGCGTGCGGGGGATGAGCCCGTGGCGAGGAGGATGTTGGTGCCGGTGAAGATTTGGTCGCCCACCGCGACGCGGCGGCCGGCTTGCAGGGTGGCGGAGCCCGTGACGACTTCAACGTGGTGTTTTTTCATCAGGCCGGCGATGCCCTTGCGCAGGGTGTCCATCACCTGGGTCTTGTGGGCCTGGGCTTGGAGGAAATCGAAGGAGGCCTGGGCGATTTGCAGGCCGTAGGCGGCGCCGTGGGTGGCTTCGTAATAGCGCTTGGCGGCGTAAAGCAGGGCCTTGGAAGGGATGCAGCCACAATTCAGACAGACGCCGCCGAGTCGGGCTTTTTCCACGAGCAGGACGCGCTGGCCCTTGGCGCCTGCGCGTTCGGCGGCGATGTAGCCGGCAGGGCCGGAGCCGAGGATGATCAGGTCGAAGGATGAGGGATGGGGGATGAGACCTGAAACCGGAGGTTCGGAGGCTGGGGAAGATTGTGGGGCTTTACTCATGTTATCGGGTGTGGTTTTGAATTTCAGGTTTCAGGTTTCAGGTTTCAGGTTTCAGGTTTCAGGTTTCCGCCCTCATCCGTTTGCCGTCAGCGTCAGGGAAAAGTTTTCGAGGGCGATGGTGAGGTCCTGTAAAAAACGCGCGCCGGGGGCGCCGTCGACGGCCTGGTGGTCGATGGTGAGGCTCAAGGAGATGCTTTGCACGTGGTGGATGGCGCCGTCGCGTTCGACGGGTTTTAAGACCAGGCCGCCGATGCCGAGGATTGCGACTTCGGGCGCGTTGAGAATGGGGGTGAATTGCTCCACGCCAAGCATGCCCATGTTCGTGATCGTGAAGGTGCCGCCCTTGAGCTGATCGGGGGTGATGTTGCCGGCCTGCGCGGCGGCGAGGATCGGCTTGAGCTGGCGCGAGACGTCGGCGAGCGACAGGGTGTGCGCCTGTTTCAGCACGGGAACCATCAGGCCGCGGGGCGTATCCGTGGCCACGCCGATGTTGACCGAGGCGAAGCGCGCGATGCGGTCGCCCAGGAAATGCGCGTTGAGGTCGGGATGTCTGGCGAGGGTGCGGGCGGCGGCATAGACGAGCATGTCGTTGATCGTGATGTTCGGCAGGCCGAATTTTTCGCCCTCGGTTTTGACCTGGCGGCGGTAAGCCTGGAGTGCCGTGGCGTCGAAGCTACGGAACAGGCTGAGCTGGGCGGTCGAGGCAAGCGAATGGCGCATGCGTTCGGCAATGATTTTGCGGATGCCGGTGAGGGGCGTTTCGGTGGGGGCGGATGGGGCGAGGGCGTCCAAGCGGACGCCCGTCCCGGGAGTGGACAGGTCTCCTGTGAGAATCATCCCGCCGGGGCCGCTGCCCGTGGCGGGGGCGGAGAGGCCGCCTGCTTTGGCGGCGGCTTTGGCGGCGGGTGTCAGGCGGGACGCATTTGCGGAAGCGGCTTGAACATCGCGGGCGATGACGCGGCCGCCGGGGCCGGAGCCGGCGAGGGATGTGGCATCGACGCCGGTTTTGGCGGCGGCGGCACGGGCGCGGGGGCTGATGGCGGAGGATGTGGGATGTGAGGTGTGGGGTGTGGGGGAGGAATTGGTTGATTGGGGGATTGGCTGATTGGGGGGGGGCGAGGGCGGCGTGGCCGCCGCCCCTCCAGGGCGCAGGGTGGTCGTGTCTTCGCCGGGGGAGCCGATGGCGGCGATGGTGGTGAGGACGGGGATGTCGTCGCCTTTTTTGAAAAAGGTTTCGAGCAGGGTTCCATCGGCGGGGCTTTCCACTTCGAAGACAGCCTTGTCTGTTTCGATGCTGGCGAGGGGCTGGCCGGTTTTGACGGCGGAGCCCGGCGCGACGAGCCAATCCACGAGGATGCAGCTTTCGACGGATTGTCCTTGCCGGGGCATGAGTACGGGTGTGGCCATGATGCTTTTCTCCCTTGCAGCCATTTAATAAATTGTTGCTGCAAACAAGCACGCCTTACGGCGTTACTACGAACGGACATTCCTTGCGATGCTACGCGGCTTTGATCAATTCCACGCCGAGGCGTTTCAGTTGGCGCTCGATGTGGTCGTCGAGATGTTCGTCGGTGATCAGCATGTCGACTTGTTGGAGGCTGCCGACCTGGGCGAAGGCGACCTTGCCGAACTTGCGGCTGTCGGCGAGGAGAAAGACTTGCGTGGCGCGCTGCATGACGAGGCGTTTGGTGAAGGCTTCGGCGGGATCGGTGGTGGTCATGCCTTCCTCGAGCGAGAGGCCGAGGGTCCCCATGAAGGCCTTGTCGACATGGAGCTGATCGATCATCGGCTGGGTCAGGGGGCCGACGAAGGTCTGGCTCAAGCGGCGCAGGTCGCCACCGATCAGGATGATGCGGGGGCTGGCGGAGGCGAGGGCCATGGCCACGCGCAGGGAGTTGGTGACGACGGTTAATGGGTGCATGGTCGCGAGCAGTTCCGCGAGGCTGAGCACGGTGCTGCCGCCGTCGAGATAGATGCAATCGTTGGGCTTGATGTGGGCGAGGGCGGCCTGGGCGATGGCGCGTTTTTGCGGCGCGGCCTCGGCGGCCTTGTCGTCGAAGATGGGCTCCGCGAGACGACCTTCGATGCTGACGGCGCCGCCGTGGACTTTGCGAAGCTGGCCGTGGCGGTGCAAGACGTTGAGGTCGCGGCGCACGGTGGCGGGGGAGACATGCAGCTCGGCACAGAGTTCTTCCACGCGGACAGCGTGGTGGGCCTTTAGAAGCTCGCGAATGCGGTCCAAACGCTCGACGGCCAGTGAATTTGAGGCGGAATTGATCATTTGTGATTTAAATTGATTGAATTAGATCAAATATAGTCATTTATGATCATTATACAAGGAGTATTTTGGGGTTATGGGGACGGGAAAATGCGGGGAATTGCGGGCAAGAATCAGGATTACGAATACGATTAGGATTACGATTACGAGTAGAAATGGGGAGTGCTGGGACGTGCCAAAAGTAACACCGCACCGACCGGATTCGGGTTTGTGCCGAGTCTTTTTATTGCAATCGGGCGGATCATCCGTAATATTGGCCGACGCAAACTGAGAGCGGCGCATGGGGCGTTTCGTGGGAGACTCGTTGGGATGAAAAAACAGATCACGGTGGGAATTGCGGCCCGGTTCGCGGTGGCCGGCATGCTCGTCTGCGCCGCCGCCAGCCGCGCCGATGAGATCGATGAAATGCTACAGGCCGAAGGCCCGTCGGATCAGGGCATAGAGGCTTCCGGCGACACCGTGGAGGTGGCGGCGCCCCGAGAACCTGCCCCGTCAAAATCAAGCGACGTGGAACTGCAGCGGGCGCGCAACGAGATCGTGCGTTTGCAGCGTGCCTTGGTGGAGCAGGAAGCGCGTCACCAGACGGACATGCAGCGCAGCTACTACAACATGGGCTGTGTTTACAAGGCCTCGAAGCAATACGAACGCGCCGAAGGCGAGTTTCTCAAGGTGCTGGCGATAAACCCGGATGACGCCCCCGCCCACTACAACCTCGCGATCCTGTACGACGACGATTTGAATTTGAAGGACAAGGCCCGGCTCCACTACAAAAAATTCCTTGCGCTGGCGCCGGATGACAAGGACGCGTCGGCGGTTCAGGAATGGCTGGCCGCGCTCGACAAGAAGTAATCCAGAATTCGCGGCATCGGTTCGGATTCCGCGGCGGCGAGCGGGTCAGAAGGGCCTCGGTCTAGGGTTGATCAAGCTCCATCCCCAGGACTTCCTCAAGGTCGATCACGGCGAGCCGATATTCCAAGACGAAGGCCAGTTGCAACCGTTGCGCTTCGAGAATTTGTTCGCGGATTCTCACGACTTCCTCCGGTGCCAGCCCGATTGTAGATTGCAGGCGTTCCAAGCCTTCCTGCATCTGCCGGAGAATCGGGTCCGCCTCCCGCTGGAGCGCGTCGCGCGAACTGGTCAGCGTGCGCAGGGCACCCAGCCCCTCATCGATTTCGCGTTCGGCCCGGGCGATCGCCCGTTCTTCCATTAGCACGGCCCGGCGGTATTCGGCCAAGGCGACAGCCTCGCTGTGACTCGTTCCGGAGAAGAGGGGAAGTTGAATGCCTGTTGCGATTTGCCAGGCGTCATCACTGCCGCTGTCCGTGGCGCTGGCGGTTTCCGTCGGTTCCAGCGCTGTCGCACCGGTGGAGGTGAAATGGCGGTCGCTGGTGGAATCGCCGGACCCGTAGGAAAGATCCACAAAGGTGAACCACGGCCAGCGCTCGATGCGTGTTTTCAGATGCCGCGCGTGCGCTGCTTGCGTCTGCCAGTGCAGCGCGGCCAGATCCTGGCGGTTTTCCAAGGCCTTGGATTTCAACGCCTGGCGTGTGGCGTCCTTGAGGGCGGGCTCCGAAAAGGAATTCGCGTCGACGCGGATCAGCAAGTCTTCGGAGGGTACGGCGACGAGGGATGCCAAGTTCCGTCTGGCCTGGTTGCGCTGTCGCACCGATTTGTCCTTCTCGGCGACGGCACCCAGGTATCGGCGTGACGCAGTGAGCAAATTCTCCAAGGTAGATTCACCCTGTTCGGCGCGGGCATTGATGGTTTCCACCGCGTTGGAGTAGAGCGCGGTTAATTGGCTGAGGAGGCGGAAGTCGGCGTCCAGATGGTCGATCTCCGCAAAGCGCCGCCGCACATTGTTGGCAAGGCGCCACTGTGCTGCAGACAGCTCGGCCACCGCCGCAAAGGCATCGGCTTCGCCGGCCGACGCGGTTTGGTCCTGCGCCCAGGGATTGGGCGGTGACAGGCGCAAGGCCACATCATAATGGGTCGACTCATCCGCGATCGTGCCAACGCTCTGCCCCGAGAAGACCGATGACGCCGCGGGCGGGCCGGACAAGGTGGAAAATTGCCGGCGTGTGGTCTCCCCGGAATCTTCGCCATAGGCCAGGCGCAATTCGGGATCATTCCAGTTGTGTGCCGCGAGGTATTGTTGTTCCGCCACCTCGACCGTGGCCGCCAGCGTGGCGATCTCCCCGCTGCTGGCGCAGGCGCGTTCGATTGCCGCCTGCACGGTAAGGATGTCGCGAAAGGGTTCGGCGGGAAGGGTGGGCATGCTGGGCTTTACGGCGGCAAGCGTTTCCTCCAGGCGCGAGGGGGTTGACGAGCGGCAGCCGGGAAACATAAACGGCAGGGCTGTACAGCCGAGGAGGAGCAGGAAGCGGCGCGCCGGGTTAGTCATGTGCGGGCGCCTCACCACGAGCGATCAGTTTGCGCAGGAGGGACGTGATCATGTTCGCGGTGGGGTTATCGATGCGCACGCCTTCACCGGGGATCAAGTCGTGCGGGCCATCGAGGCGCACGATGACGCGCCGGCCGCGAAGGGGCTGGCCGAGGATGGGGCTGACCATGGCGGGGAGGGTGTCCACTTCCGGCGCGATCGAAATCACGGTTGCAGCGATGGGCTGGACGATGCCGGACGGGCGGGACACATAGACGGAGGCGCCTTCCTTCAGTCCGGCGAGATGCACTTCGGGAAGGAAGCCAATGACCTGGGTGGGGTGTGCGGCGACCAGGCGCATGATGGGGTCGCCGGCCGAGATCACATCGCCCGGTTGGTGCATGATTCGTGACACGATGGCATCCTGGGTGGCGGTCAGGGTATAGTTGCGGAGGCGGATTGTGGCCGAGTTGCGATTCGCATCGAAAATTTTGCGTTGTGCTTCGGCGCGCCGGCTGATGGCGTCCTTGATATCTTCGCCTTTCCCCAGGCGCAAGGAGTCCCGCAGGTCGTCCTGGCCCCGAAGGGCGTCCTTCAGGCGTTTTTCTGCGACGCTGATCTGTTCCGGGGAGGAATTGACTTCGTTTCGGAGCGCTGCGATTTGCGGCCGTGATGCATTGGCCTGGGTGGCGTCGATCAGTTTTTTGGCGAACAATTGATCGAGGCGGGCCTGCTCGGTTTCGAGTTGCTGGAGTTGGGCGGACGCGCTTTCCTTGCGCCGAATGAGGTCGGCGATTGAGGCGGTGGCGGAATTGATGGCGTCCTCGAAGTTTTTGATGGTGCTCAAGGCACTGCGTTCAAAGTTTCCGATGGAGCTCTCCGCTTCGAACATCTCGGCATCGAGCTGCGCCAACTGGGCATCGACAAGCGAGGTATCCATGCTGGCGACAACGGCGCCGGAATTCACCCGCTGGCCCAGGACGACGTGGATGGTGGCAAGCCGGGCCGTTTCAAGCGGCGCGACCGGTTGCGCTGTGGTATCGACGATGGCGGCCATGCCCGACAACTTGGCAGCGCTTTGATGCAAATAGAAGACGCCGACAATGCAAAGCAGCCAGATGAACGCGGGCCAGCTTCGCAAGATGCGTCTAAGCAGAACGTGCGGGTGCGCCCAGAGGGCGGGCATTTTATAACGTTTTTCGGTCACGGCCATGGCGATGAATCCGTTGGGGCGCGGTTAGAGCTCAACCGTTGTACGCTGCATGAGTAGGTTGGCTTCGGTCACGTCCTCAAGCGCGTGCAGTTTTTCGATGATTTCAGCCTGGTAGGAGGGGTCAATCAGGCGCACTTGATAGGAATACTCGACCATGTCGCCCTGGGAGGCCTCGCGCATGGCGATGAGATAAAATGCGGCACAACATTCCTGTAACACGCCCTGAACGCGGGAGGCGGCATTGGACGACGTGGGCATGAGGAAACGCAGCAGGCCTTCGTAGTCGCGGCGGGACGCGAAGGGGGACCAGTGCAGGGCGAGGGCGGCGATGTTGATGCAGATGGTGCCGACGATCGCCACGCCATAGGTGGCGGCGCCACAGGCGATGCCGGTGGCGAGGGAGGCAAAGAGGAAGATCATGTCCCGCGGGTCGCGGATGGGGGTGCGGAAACGGATGATGGCGAGGGTGCCGAGGATGCCGAGGCCGCGCGCGAGGTTGTTGCCGATGGCCATGATCAGCATGCAGACGATCATGCTGCCGAGGATCATGGTCTGCACGAAAGCGCGGGAGTAGGAGAGGCTTTGAAAAGTTTTGTAGTAGACCGTGGCGAAGACCGACGAGAGCACGAAGCTCATGAGGAGGGAGCAGAGAATTTGATCCAGTCCCATGATATGGGATGAACCAAATACGGTGAGCAGATCGTCCACAGCGGCTCCGTCCTCCTTGTGGCAGGTCCCCTAGAATGTCAGCAACACGTCTGCGGCCCAAGGCGCCAGGAAGGGCGTGCCGCGAAACAGTGATTCCTGCCAAAGAGCTGTAGAATATTTGCAGTTACCAATCCTTACAAGGTCAAAATGTTGCACGAGGTCGATCATCCAATGCGGCGTGTCGCTCAAGGTCTTGATTTCCAGGATCACGCCGGAGAAGCGGTACTGTTTGTTCTGCGCCAGGTCGACGTCCATGCTGTACCATCTGCGCCCCTCGCCCCAATTGGTCCAAGAGTTTGTCGGCTGGTAGAGCAGATGGCGGTCGAAACTGACGCGCGCATAGCGGTCGAAGCGGCTGAAGTAGGATTCGCGTGTGTAGCGGATCAGCACCACGGGGCGGGCGTCGAGTTCACGCACGAGGCGCACGAATTCGAGAAAGCCGACCTCCTCCTTGGCCGACTTGAACGCGAGGGACACGCGCGGGTTGAACATCAGGTCCTTGCTCCAGGCCTCGAAGGGGATCGAGGTGCGCGACTTCACGATGCGGTGGCCCATCTTGCGTTTCACTTCGAGAAACACGGGGCTTGAGCCGGGTTTGCCATAGGTGCGCACGCGCAACTTGAAGCGGTTGTAGGCGTCGACTTCCTTGGCGTGGTGGAGTGGGAGCGCGGGGCCATCGAGCTGGATGGTGGTGATGTCGTATTCCGGGGGATTGCCGCGCCCATAGGGGTCGGGTTCGCAAAAGGGTTCGATGAAGCGGCGAATTTCGGGCAGGTAGCTGATGGGGATGATGTACTTGGCTTCGTGGCGGTCGAGCTGGATGTCGAAGCGCGCGCGTTTTTTCTGGCGCGTGATTGGCGCGGCGGGGGCTGGCATCAGGGGGCCTTGGGTGCGGCGGGCGTGCCGGCCGTGGCGGGCGCCGGCGTTTTGAGTAGCGTCAATTGCGCGTCGTAGACTTGGCGCGCCTTGTCCTCGAGGGTTTTGCGTTCGGCTTCACGGGCGGCCATCTCGGCCATTTTTTCCCGGCGGTGCTCCGTGTCGTAGCGCGCGCGCATGTTCTTTTCGAACTTGTCCTGCGCGTCGGCGAGGTTTGCGGCGGCACGTTCGGTCATGCGCGCGCGTTTTTCCTCGGCCTTGGCCTGGTCATCGAATGGCGGGCCCACGGGGGTGGCGCTGAGGCGGTGGATTGCGCCGTTGGGGAAGGACTTGGTATTGGCGGCATCCTTGGCCCATGCGTCGCGGGCCAGCGCCATGGCCTTGGAGGAGAGCTTGGTTTCCTCGAGGATATCGGCCTGCAAGGCGCGGAGTTGCTCGGGCGTCATAACCTCGACCTGCTCGGCGTCGGCCCGGTCGACGGTTTTGAC
>CAMFEP010000023.1 GCA_945949405.1 Kiritimatiellales bacterium | reverse complement strand
CTTGCTGGGTGGGGCGGAGGGGGGAATGGTGACGGAGGGGAACGCGGGCGGCCAGGCGGCCGCCCCTCGCGGGGAATCTGACGCGCGCTGATGCCGATGCCCGCGCTTGACGCCATTGGGGCGGTAATGGAGAGTGTTTGCATGACCATTCGCAAAACCATCGTCGGTCGCGTGGATGCATCCGTGCTCGAATTCACCGCGGGCAAGGATGTGGTGCTGGACCTTGCGCTGGCCGAGGTGGATTGCATCGGCAGCGCGGCGCACGTCACCATGTTGAGCCGGATGCCGCGCGTGAAGATTCTATCCGCGCGCGCGCGCAATGCCGTGGTGCGCGAACTGGTGGGGATCATGGGCGCGGCGCGGCGGGGGCGCTTCACGATTTTGCCCGAGGACCAGGATGTGCACCTGGCCGTCGAGCGCATGCTCACCGCGAAACTGGGGGACACCGGCAAGCGCGTGCATACCGCGCGCAGCCGCAACGACCAGGTGGCCACGGACCTGCGGCTCTTCGCCAAGGAGCGGATGCTGACCTTGATGGAGGACGTGCTTGGTCTGGCGGGGGCGTTGACGGCGCTGGGCCGGAAATACGCCGGGGTGCCGATGGTGGGCCGCACACATTTGCAACCGGCGATGCCGAGTTCCGTGGGGCTGTGGGCCACCGCGCACGCGGAAAGCCTGCTGGATGATGACATTCTGCTGCGCGCCGCGTATTTTGTGAACGATCGCTGCCCGCTCGGCTCGGCCGCCAGCTATGGCGTGTCGATTCCCATCGACCGCGCGTTGACGGCGCGCCTGCTCGGGTTCCGCGCGCCGCACCAGAATGTGCTCTATGCCGGCAATGCGCGCGGCAAGTGCGAGTCCGCGATTTTGGCCGCGCTGGCGCAGGTGATGCTGACGCTGTCGCGTTTTGCGGAAGACATGATTCTGTTTGCGATGCCCGAATTTGGCTATTTCATTCTGCCGCCGGAATTTGGCACGGGCAGCAGCATCATGCCCCAGAAGAACAATCCCGATGTGCTGGAGCTGATTCGCGCACGGGCCAAGATTGTGTCATCCCAGGCCGCGGCGGTGATGGCGATCGTGCAAGGGTTGCCCAGCGGCTACAGCCGCGACCTGCAGGAAACCAAGGAGCCGTTTTTGGAAGGCCTGCGCGTGACGGCGGCCTGTGTGCGCGTGCTCGTGCCGCTGGTGCAGAAGCTGGGCGTCAACCGCGACAAGTTGCGCGCGGGGTTTACGCCGGGGGTGTTCGCCACCGACAAGGCGCTGGAACTCGTGGCGGGGGGCATGCCGTTTCGCGATGCGTACGACCACGTCAAGGCGCACCTGGGCGACCTGGGCATGGTCGATCCGCGTGCGGCGTTGCGCAAGAAGACACATCTGGGTGCGCCGGCGGGCATTGATTTTGCCAGTTTCAAGGCGCGTGTGCGGCGCGAGCAAGGCTTCGTGCGTGCCGAACGCCGCCGGTTCCACGGGGCGATTTCCCGGCTGCTCGGGGTGCGCTACCCGGAGTTGCCACAAAAAGGCACAAAACGCGCAAAATGAACCGGCGGGGACCGCCGGCTCCAGGTCGGAATTCCAATTGGAGTCCGGATTTCGGTTTGGGTGCCCCATGCAGATCCCCGAAAAAATCCGCCAGAAGCTGGACGCCTTGCCGGACAAGCCGGGGTGTTATCTCTTTCGTGACCGGCGCGGCAAGATCATCTATGTCGGCAAGGCGGTGTCGTTGCGCAAGCGCGTGCAGTCGTACTTTCGCGATGCCACGCTGCGGCGCGGCTCGCCCAAGCTGCGCGGGCTGGTGAAGAGCGTCGGCGATTTTGACATCCTCGTGGTGCGCAACGAGACCGAGGCGCTGCTGTCGGAAAGCCAGCTGATTAAGGACTACCGCCCGCGGTACAACGTCAGCCTGAAGGACGACAAACGCTATCCCTTGTTGCGTGTCGATCCAAACGAGCCATTCCCGATGCTGAAGCTCTGCCGCATCCGGAGGGAGGACGGCGCGCACTATTTTGGTCCGTTTGTTTCCTCCGGCGCGGCGCACGCGGCGCTGGATTTCGCGGAGAAAAAATACGGGTTGCGCAAGTGCGGGCCGCGTATTCCGGATGCGCAGACGTACAAGCACTGCCTGAACGACATCATCCGCTTCTGTTCGGCGCCCTGCATTGCCAAGGTCACGCCGGAGGCGTATCGCGCGCGGGTCGAGGAAGCCTGCGAGTTTTTGCGCGGGCACCGGCCCCAGGTGCTGCGTGAACTGCGCGATGCGATGCAGGAGGCGGCAGGGCGATTGGATTTCGAGCGCGCGGGCGCGCAGCGCGACCTGCTGCTGCGCCTGCAATCGGTGGTCAAGCAGCGGGCGCGCGTGGATGCCACGCCGGCGATGCGGAGCGAACGGGGTGCGTCGGGGGTGCGTGAGTTGCAGGAGGCGCTTGGTCTGGCCGTGCCGCCGCGGACGATCGAGTGCTTCGATATTTCAAACATCTTCGGCACGCATGCCGTGGCCAGCATGGTGTGCGCGGTCGACGGCATACCCCAGCGCAACCGCTACCGGCGCTTCCGGATCAAGACCGTTACAGGAAGCGACGATCCGCGCATGATGCACGAGGTGGTGCAGCGGCGGTATGCGCGGGTGACGCGCGAGGGCGGGGCGCTGCCGGACCTGGTGGTCGTGGACGGCGGGATCACGCAATTGCGCGCGGCGCGCGCGGCGCTGGCGGAACTCGGGCTTTCGGCGCTTCCGAGCTCGGGGCTGGCCAAGAAGTTGGAAGAAATCTATTGGAAGGATGGCGATGCGCCGCTGTATCTGCCGCGCGAATCGCCCGCCTTGCGCATGCTGCAGCGGCTGCGCGACGAGGCACACCGCTTTGCGCTGACGTATCATCGAACGCTGCGCAACCGGCGCATCCGAGAATCGGCGCTCGACGACGTCGAGGGCATTGGACCCGCGCGCAAGCAGGCGCTGCTGCGGCATTTCGGGTCGATCCGGCGACTGATGAGCGCCGATCCGGCCGCGATCGCGCAGGTGCCGGGGATTGGGCCCGAGATGGCGAAGGTGATTGTGGAGACGTTGGGGGCGGGGGGGAGTTAGGAAGCGTTCCGTACCCCACCTCCAGGCTGGGGAGGGCGGAATTCTGCGACGCTGTGGAAACGGGCTCGTGTCACTCGCCCCTCCCCGTGAGAAAGCGGGATTTCCGACCTTTTTGAAATCTGTTAAAATTCCCGCGTTGTCAGCGATCACGGGGGGCGTTTTGCACCGAGTTTTGTCTATATTTTGGCTGATGTTGGTGGCGCAGGGCGCATTTGGGGCCACGCGCTGGGTGGCGCTTTATGGCGATACGCCGGCGGCGCCACGGGTCACGGTGCTGGCCGATTCCCCGAGCGAAACGCTGTTGGCGGTGCAAACGCCGGGATACTTCGAGATGGTTGGTGATGACGGTGTGCCATTGTTTTCGTTGCCGGGCGCGTCGTGGGCACTGGAAGCGGGCAAGCCCCAGGTGCCGCGCATGGTCATCAACCTGGTTGTGGCGGATGCGGGCGCGGTGACGGTGCGCGAGGTCACGCGCGAGGGCATCACGATCGCCGTGCCGGCTTATCGTCTGGCCAGCGCCACGCGGCGCGGTGCGGGGGTGTCTGCATCCGTGATCCAGCAACCCGCGGAGCCGTTTCCAGTCGCACATGCGTCGTGCAGCGCGCCGTATATTTTGCGCGATGTGCGCGGCGTGATCGTGGCGATTCATCCCTTTCGTTATGATAGCGCCAAGGGTGTGATGCAGATCGCGACCAATCTCGTGCTGCGCGTCACGACGGCGGGGAGTGGCGGCGTCAACGTGCTGGCGCGGGCGGATGCGGGTGCGGGGGAGTCCGAAGAATTCGCGGCGATCTACCGGCATCAATTTCTGAACTACCGAGAGCGGGGGACGCTGTATGCGCATGTGCCCGAGGCGGGGCGGATGCTGGTGATTGCCGCCGATGCGTTTTATCAGGCGACGCTCCCGTGGGTGTATTGGAAGCGGCAGAAGGGCATTGCCACGGAGATCGTGCCGCTGTCGAGTGTCGGCGCCACGGCGAGCAACGTGCAGGATTTTATCGCGGGCTATTACGCGTCGAACGGTGTGACGTATGTGCAACTCGTGGGCGATGCGGATCAATTGCCGTACCCACCGGGAACGAAGGGAATCATGACCAACGGTGCGCCCGCCGATCCGCGTTACGTGCTGCTGGCGGGCAGCGATTCCTTTCCCGAGGCATTTATCGGGCGGTTTCAAGGTCGCACGGTGGCGGATATTTCGAACATGGTGCAACGATCCATCGCGTATGAGCGGACGCCGACGACCAATGCCACGTGGTATGGCCAGGCTTGCGGCGTGGCGAGCACACAAGTGGCGGGTGGCCTGGCCGATTACGAACGCATGGAATTGATTCGCGGTGCGCTCACGAATTTTACGTATACGAGTGTGGATCAAATTTACGATCCCGGGGCGACCTTGCCGGCGTTGACCACGGCGTTGAATGCGGGCCGGAGTCTGGTGAATTACCAGGGGCATGGCACCCGTGCGTATTGGGCCACGCCATCCAATCCAGATTTTTTCCGGACCACCCATATACTGGCGTTGAGCAACACGTCCAAGTTGCCATTCGTGTACGTAGTCGGCTGCCGGGCGGGCCAGTATTTGAGTCCGACGATCGACTGCCACGCCGATGCGTGGCTCAAGGCGGGCACGATCGCCGCGCCGCGTGGAGCGGTGGCGGTGTCCGCGGCCACGGAAGAGCAATTGCTGCTGCCGCCCACCACCGCGCAGGCCGAGTGCACGGACCTGCTCGTGTCGGGGCAGTTTCATACGCTGGGGGCGCTGATGTTTAACGGCATGATGAAAGGCGTCAGCGTGCACACCGATCCCAATCCTGATCCACCCGGCACCCAGGGTGAGGAGCTTTATGAGCAAACGCATCTATTTGGCGATGCGTCGCTCATGCTGTGGACGGCGACGCCGTCGCTGATGGCCGTGGCGCATGCGGGGATTCGCTATCCGGGGCAGGGGAGTTATGCGGTGAGCGTGGCCGGCGTGCCGGGGGCGCGATGCGCGCTTTTCGATGCCACGACGCACACGCTGGTGGGGGCGGGCACGGCCGATGGGGCGGGGAACGCCGCGATTTTATCGACGTACACTTCCGCAGTGCCGCTCGTGCTCACCGTCACAGCCTTCAACCGCGCGCCCTTCATCGCCCCCGTGGCATTCGCCACCAATTACGTGCCGTCGGCGACGGTGATCCGGGTTTGGTAGGGCGGATCACGTCGCTGTCAGGTCACGTCGCTTGCCCGTCCGCCATGGCTCGGGTAGACTCGCGGGACGATGAACGACGCGCGGCGCGCGGGGGTTTCCCGCATTTTGATTGTCAAATTGAGTTCGCTGGGGGACATCCTGCATGCCCTGCCGGCGGTGCATCACTTGCGCTTGGCGACAGGGGCGCAGATCGACTGGGTGGTGCAGTCGGAGTATGCGGAACTCGTGCGGGGGTTTACGGATGTGGCGCGGGTTATCACCACGTCGCGGCGGGCGTTTGTGCGGCAGCTGCCGGGGCTGTTGCGCGAACTGCGGCGGGAGCGTTATGACCTGATCGTGGATTTGCAGGGGTTGCTCAAGAGCGCGGTGGTGGCGCGGCTGGCGCGTGGGGGCAAGCGCATCGGGCCGTCGTTCCAGCGCGAGGGTGCCCGGTTATTTTATGATGCGGTCGCGGGGCCGCGGGATTTGAAGCGGCACGCGGTGGAGCAGAATCTGGATGTGGTGCGCTATCTTGGGCTGCCGTTGCTGGCGCCGGAATTTTCCGTAAAATTTCCGTCGGTGACGTTGGCGGGTGGGGGCCGCCATGTGGGGTTGCTGCCGGTGTCGCGCTGGGAGTCGAAGAACTGGCCAACGGAGCATTTTGCGGCCCTGGCGAAGGGGCTGCTGGAGGCGGACCCGGGGCTGATGCTGTACTTGCTGGGTGGCAAGGAAGATGGGGTGGTGTGCGGGAAAATTGCGACGGGACTTCCGCCCGCGCGCGTAAAAAATCTGGCGGGAAGTTTGTCGCTGCCGGAATTGGGCGGCACGCTGAAGGCGCTGCACCTGTTAATTGCGAACGATTCCGGGCCCGTGCATATCGCCGCGGCGGTGGGGACGCCCACGCTGGTGTTATTTGGGCCGACGGAGGCGCTGCGCACGGGGCCATTTGGGGCGGGGCATCGCGTGTTGCGCGCGCCGTTGCCCTGCGCACCGTGCTATGATCGGGCCTGCCGGCGTCATGGGGAGCCTTGTCTGGCAAAATTGGGGCCGGGGGTGGTGTTGGGGGTTGCGCGGGAGATGCTGATGCGACCGGGAATAATTGCTTAGCAGCCCGTTGAAAAATGGCGATAACGAGAAAAAGCGCGGCGGCAGGGGCCTGCCGCCCTCCATTTGTGGCATGAATTGATGTTATCTGGAGGGCGCCATGCCGTTGGCGCCGTTAGAATAGGTGAATTTCAACGGGCTGTTAGCGGCGGCCAGCGTATTGGTATTGGATCGGGACATGTTGTTAAACCTGGAGGATGGCGTATGAGACATCGCATGGTGCTGATGATGGCCTGTGTGGCGTTGGCGGGGGTGGCGCGGCCCGGCGACGCGCGGATCAAGATGGTGGCGTTGCCGGAGCGCGGGCCCACGACGATCCGTTTGGACAACCCGGCGGGTACGTTGATTGAGGAAGAGCGCGTGCTGACCCTGCAGAAGGGGTTAAACAAGGTGGATTTTTCGTGGAACGGCGTATCGATTGACATGGATTCGATCCGGCTGGCGATCTTGTCGCACCCCGAGCAGGTCAACCTGCTCAACGTCAGCTACCCGCCGAACGAGAATGCGCTCGTGTGGGAAATCAGCAGCGCGGACGCCTGGGAGGAAAAGGTACGCATCAGCTACATCCTCTACAACCTTGACCGCCTGATCACCTACAAGGCCATCGCCAACAAGGAGGAAACGTCGCTCAACCTGCAAAGCCACGTTATTTTGCGAAACTTTTCGGGCGAGGATTTCGATTCGGCGCGCGTGATGCTGGATTACGGCGAGGCCTTTGATCGCGGGTTGCAGCACGAAGAGACCAAGCAACTGTTGTTCTTCGCGGCGCCCGCCGTACCGGTCGAAAAAGTGTGGACCTTCGACGCGGCGGTACTGCCGTGGGATCCTGAGAAAGTCGACGGCAATGTCGGCATTCCCGTGTCGTACAAGGTCAAGAATGAAGCGGCGGGCGGGTTGGGGGATTTTGCGTTGTGGGGCGGCAAGGTGCGGGTCTACCAGGATGACGGGCACGGCGGCACGATCGTGCTGGGCGAGGATGCGGCGGAGCTGGTGCCGGTGGGCGAGGACATGGAGATCCAGATTGGCGACAGCCGGGACATCGTGGTGACGCAGCGCAAGATGCGCGACGCGCGAATCAACCAGCGCCGCAACGTGCATGACCAGGTGGTGCTCTACGACACGGACGAAATCATCACGGCCAAGATCGAGAACTTCAAGGACCAGCCGGCGGTGCTGACGCTGGTGCAGCACATCCCGGATCAATGGGACATGGAGGCCTGTAATCTGGAGTACGAGCGCGAGGATGCTTCCACATTGAAATTCAAGGTCACGTTGCCGGCGCACGGCAAGGAAACCCTCGATATGCATTATCATCGCCGCAATTTGCGTTAAGGGGACGACATACATGAACGCATACAATCTTACGAAAATCACGGGCTCGCGGCGCTCGCCCCTCCCTGGGGAGGGCGGAGTTACACGGCGCCGCGCGATGGCCCTGCTGCTGCTGGGGCTGATGGCCACCGCGGCAGAGGCCAAGGTGGACCTCGTCACGCTGCCCACGCGGGATACGGTGCAACTGACGATTTACAACTCGGCGGATATGACGCTGGTGCGCGAAAGCCGGGCGCTGACCTTGCAGGAGGGCGAAAACACGCTGCAGTTTTCCTGGGTCAACACCCTGATCGATCCGACGAGCCTGGAGATGCTGCCCAAGGCCAATGCCGATCAGATTGCGATCGACGATTTGACCTTTCCGCCGCGGGTGCAAAATCTGGGTGTGTGGAATATCGACAGCAAGGTCAGCGGCAAGGTGCCGGTCGAGATTACCTATCTGACCAGCGGGCTGGCCTGGCGCGCGTTCTACCTGGGGACGCTAGCCCCGGACGAAAAGACGATGCGACTGGAGGGCTATGTGCGCGTGACCAATCAGTCGGGCGAAGATTACGAAAACGCGCAGACGCGGCTGATTGTGGGCGAGGTGCACATGCTCGACGAGATTGCGGAGCTGGCGCGCCGGCAATATCCGTACGGTTCGCCGGTGGGGGTGCCATACCCGGCGTCTGTCGGGAAGGATGAGGGCGCCTTCCGCGAGCGCCGCCAGATGAAGATGGCGGCGGCGGGGGCGATGATGGAGATGGATGCGATGTCCATGGCCGCACCCAAGGAGATCCAGAAGGAAGGCTTGAGCGAATATTTCCTCTACACGATTGAGGGCACGGAGACGATCCCGAGCGGGTGGTCCAAGCGGCTGCCGAGTTTTACGGCGGACAATGTGCCCGTGGTGAATCTGTATAAATATGAAGAAGAGCGCTACGGCGAATCCGTGATGCGTTATGTGAGTTTCAAGAACGACAAGGAGCACAAACTGGGTGACACGCCGATTCCCGGCGGCACGCTCAAGGTGTTCCGCACGGCTGATGCGGCGGGGGCGTTGAGTTATGCCGGGCAATCGGATTTCAAATACATTCCCGTGGATGAGGATGTGGAACTGGCGCTGGGCAGCGTTGAAAACATCATCGTCGAGCCGAAGATGATGAACACCAAGACGCAGAACTTTTCCTTCGACCGCAATGGCGACGTCAACGGGTGGGAAGAGGTGCAGGACTGGAAGGTTGAGGTCAAAAACACGCGAGACCTGGCGGTGAACGTGGAGATCACGCGCAATTTTGCGGGGACGCACTGGGACGTGAAGCCGGCGGGCGATTCGGGCAAATTCGCGAAGGTGGATGTCGACACGGTCAAGTTTACCTTGGCGCTCGACGGGCGCGCCAAGAAGGTGTTCACTTACACGCTGACCATGGGTTTTGGACGGTTGGCAGAGTGAGGAACAGGCATTGGTCATTGGGCATTGGGATGCGAACGGCGGGCAGAAAGGGCGGCCAGGCGGCCGCCCCTCCCGTGTGTGACATGAAATTGGTTTGGACGAATTTGTTGGTGGCGGTGATGGTGCTGGCGGGGGCGGCGCTGGCGGACGATTATACGCCGATGCCCAAGCGGTTTCTGGCTTGTGAGAACAAGGCGGGCGCCGGGGTGTTTTGGGTGGATTCGACGAATGGCCGGGCCTGGTGGGCGGATCCGGCGGCGATGCAGTGGGTCTATTTTGGCGCGCCCGAGGGTGCCAGCAGCGGGCCGCTGGGAACTTTCATTCCGTATGAAAATCAGAGCGGCGCGGGACTTTTTGTGTTGAACACGGCCACGGGCGAGGGCTGGTGGACGGATGGGAAGGCCTGGAACGCGCTTGGCGTGCCCCAGGCGGTGAAGGCTCCGGTAAAAGCGGATGGCGCGCATGAGTAATTTGCGCGTGGCCAAAACGGTATGGCCGTGGGAGGCTGCGGACGCGGCGAAGCAGGTCCCGGTTGTTGCCGCCTCGCCGCGCAAGCGCGCGGTGATCGAGGCGCTGGTGATGGTGACGGTTGGCCTGGTGCTGCACATCGGTTTTCACAAAGTCTGGGTGCCCCGGTTTGTCTGGACCATGGCGGGGCTGACGCTGATTGGCGGACTGTTTTATGCGCCGCTCTATCATGGCATCCATCGCGGGGCGCTGTGGCTCGGAAAAATCACTGGGATTGGCATGACGTGGCTGTTGCTGGTGCCATTTTTCTTCATTGTATTTCCGGCGGGTCGGGTGATGTTTGCCATGAGTGGCAAGGATCCGCTGAACCGGGGCTATGACAAGGCGCGCACCAGTTACTGGCATGCGCGCGAACCGGTGAAGGACTTGAAGCGGTATAAAAACCAATTTTAGATGATGCAAACGCCCGCGCGCGGAGCGCACGGGCCACCTTGGATTGCGGCGAAGATTGCGACATCGGGTATGAACATTCTGGGCATCAGTGCGTTTTATCACGACTCCGCCGCGGCGCTGGTGCGCGACGGCAAGATCATTGCCGCCGCGCAGGAAGAGCGGTTCTCGCGCAAGAAACATGATGCGCGGTTTCCGATGAATGCCGTGCGCTATTGCCTGGCCGAGGGCGGGCTGGGCGAGGGCGATCTGGATGCCGTGGCGTTTTACGACAAGCCGATCTCCAAATTCGGCCGGATTCTTGAAACGCACTTGAGTACGGCGCCGCGCGGGCTGCAGTCCTTCATGATGGCCGTGCCGCTGTGGCTGCGCGAGAAGCTGTGGATTCCGATGGAGATCGAGGCCTCGCTGGAGAAGTGCGGGGTGCGTCCGCCCAAGGATGTGTATTTTCCCGAGCATCACGAATCGCATGCCGCCAGCGCGTTCTTTCCGTCGCCCTTCCAGCGCGCGGCGGTGCTGACCATCGACGGGGTGGGCGAGTGGGCCACGAGCAGCACTGGGCGCGGCGAGGGCAACACGCTCGAGCTGTTGGAAGAAATGCGCTTCCCGCATTCGCTGGGGCTGCTCTATTCCGCGTTCACATACTTCACCGGGTTCCGGGTCAACTCCGGCGAATACAAGCTGATGGGGCTCGCGCCCTACGGCGAGCCGAAGTACGTCGATCACATTTACGACAATCTGATTGATCTCAAGGCCGACGGCTCGTTCCGCATGAACCTCGACTACTTCGACTATGTGGCCGGGCTGAGAATGACCAATGACCGCTTTGCCGATCTGTTCGACGGCCCGGCGCGCAAGGGTGAAAGCGACATTTCGCAGCGTGAAATGGACATCGCGCGTTCGATCCAGGTCGTGACCGAGGACATCGTGCTGCGCATGGCGCGGCATTTGCATCAGAAGACCGGCGAGGAAAATCTTTGCATGGCGGGCGGGGTGGCGCTCAACTGCGTGGCCAACGGGCGCCTGCTGCGCGAGGGGCCATTCCGCGACATCTGGATTCAGCCGGCGGCGGGCGATGCGGGCGGTGCGCTGGGCGCGGCGCTGTCGGTGTGGCACACGGTACAGAATCAGCCCCGCACGGCAGACAACCGGAATGACCAGATGCAGGGCTCCTATCTCGGTCCTGATTTTGATGACGACTATATCGAAGCGTTTCTGAAGCGTCGCGGCTACGTTGCGCGCAAACTCGCGCCGCACGAGCGCGCCGGCGAAATTGCACGGCTGATCGATGAGCAGAACGTGATCGGCATGTGCCAGGGGCGCATGGAATTCGGCCCGCGCGCGCTGGGCAACCGTTCAATCATCGGCGATGCGCGCTCGTCCAAGATGCAGTCGATCATGAATCTCAAGATCAAGTACCGGGAATCGTTTCGTCCCTTCGCGCCGGCCTGCCTGGAGGAGAAGGTGGGGGATTATTTCGAGCTGGATCGCGCTTCGCCCTACATGCTGCTTGTGGCGCCGGTGCGGGCCGAGCGCCGCAAAAACACGGATGGGGGGAGCACGCCGATCCGGGAGCGGATCAATCAATTGCGTTCCGATGTGCCGGCGATCACGCATGTGGACTACTCGGCGCGCGTGCAGACCGTGTCGGCGGAGACGAACCCGGATTTCCATGCGATCCTCAAGGCGTTCGAAGCGCGCACCGGCTACGGGATCATCATCAATACGTCCTTCAACGTGCGCGGGGAGCCGATCGTGGGGACGCCGGAGGATGCGTACCGTTGCTTCATGCGCACGGAGATGGATTATCTGGTGCTACAGTCCTTCCTGCTGTCCAAGCGTGAGCAGCCGCCGTGGCAGGATAAAAAAGACTGGCGTGAAGATTACGTTCTGGACTAGATTTCGGGCCTTGTAACGGGGCAAGGGCGGCCAAGCGGCCGCCCCTCCCGTGAGGAAATTACACATGCGATTTTTCAGGCATCTGGGACGGTTGTTGAAAGAATTTGGTGGATTCGCCTGGCAGAACAAGGCGTGGTGGATTGTGCCCATCGTGCTGGTCTTGCTGCTGATGGCGTTGTTGATCACGACCACGCAGACCGCGGCGCCCTTCATTTATACCCTCTTTTGAAGAAAGGGCGGCCAGGCGGCCGCCCCTCCCGGCGCCGGAAAATTCAACATGCGTCACGACCAATTCCGCTGCCGGTGAGTGACTATGAATGCCACGGTAGTAACGGCGGACGGCAGCCGCCTGTCGGAAACCCAGATCCGGCATTTCCTGCGGATCAACATCCTCGCCGGGTCCATCGGCATCACCTGGTTTGCGGTCGTGATGGGCATGCCCCTGACGCTGTTCCTAGAGGCGTTGGGGGCGACCGGCGTGCAGATGGGGGCGATCACGACGATCATGAACCTGTCGATGTTCCTGCAGATCCCGGGGGCGATCATCGTGGACCGGCTCTCGGCGCGCAAGCCGATCTGGGCCCCGGTGAACATCATTGCCCGTGGCATGTGGGTCTTCGTGCCGCTGCTGCTGATGCTGTACCGCCACGATCCGCACACGATTGCGCGGGCCGTGCTGATCATGGTGGCGGTGTCCACGCTGCTCAACAATTTCATGAGCGCGGCGTGGTTCAGCTGGATGGCGGATTTCGTTCCGGAAAGCATGCGCGCGCGTTTTTGGGGAACCCGCCAGGGATGGACGATGGCATCGTATTTGCTGGCCACCTGGGTGGCGGGCTATGTGCTGGATTTGTTCGGGGGGACGGGGGGCGGCGGGCAACCGGTGGATTTGCGCGGCTTCGAGTGGCTATTTGTCGTGACGGCGGTGCTGGCCGTGGTCGACCTCCTGATCCACATGTCCATTCCCGAAACGCCGATGATGCCGGTGGCGCGCAGCGTGTCCTGGTGGCGGCAACTGGTGCGGCCCCTGACCTATCCGGATTTTCGCCGCCAGACGATCGCGATGGGGGTGTACACCTTTGCGATGGGGTTGATTTCCCTTGGCGTGGTGTTTTTGAAGAAAGACTACGGGGTCACCTACAGCCAGTTGTCCGCGATCACGATCGTGGCGAATGTGGGGACGATCCTGGTGGGGTTTGCGGGCGGTTACGTGCTGGAGCGCATTGGCGGCCGGGCTTTTGGCGCCACGATGCTGCTGTTGGGGCCGCTGATCATGGTGCCCTGGTTCTTCGTGCAGAATTATGAAACGAACCTGCTGAGTCTATTCGATGGCCAGGCGGGCCAGATGGTGCGCGGTCTGATGGCGATGCTGCCCGCCACGGTGCAGGCGCATGTGGATGCGCTGGTGCTGCCGCAGTCGATCTGGATTTTTCTGGTGGTCAATTTCTTTGCAGGCTTCGTGTTTGGCGGCATGGGGGTGTGCCAGATGAGCATGATTGGCGCGCTGGCGCCCAAGGAGGGCCGCACGATGGCGATGGCCGTGCATTGGTGCGTGGTGGGGGTGATCGGCGCGGCGGGCTCGTTGATCGCGGGCACGTTTATGGATTACATGGCCGTGCATCCGCTGAACATCACGTTGCCGACGGGCACGCACCTCTCATTCCACCACATCCTGATCATCGCGAACATGGCGATTCTGTGGGGTGTCGCGCTGCCGCTGCAACTGCGTGTGCGGCGGCGCACGGGGGAGCCGGACTTCGCGCTGGCGCTCTCGCGCCTGGCGATCGTGAATCCGCTGCGGGCGGTGGCGAGTATTCATACCATGAGCGCGTCGGTCACGAGCCGGCGGCGTGCGGCGGCGGCGCGTACGCTGGGGGAAAAGCGCACGGCGCTGGCGGTGTCGGATCTGATTGAGAAGCTCGACGATCCATCCTCCGACGTGCGCGAGGAGGCCGTGCTGGCGTTGGGGCGCATCGGCAGCACGGAGGCGGTGGACGCGCTGCTGCAAAAGTTGAACGACCCCAACGCGGATCTGGCGCCGCAGATTGCGCGCGCGCTGCGCGAGGCGCCGACGCCGCGCAGCGTGGAGGCGCTGGTGCGCAAGCTGGAGGATCCGGACCGCGAGACACGCTCGGAGAGCGCACGCACGCTGGGGGCGATCGGCGACCGGCGCGCCGTGCCGTCGCTGCTGGGGCTGCTGGCCTCGAGCCGGGACGCGAAGGTGGTGTCGGCATCGAGCGAGGCGCTGGCGCGGATCGGCGAGCTGACGGCGATCTATGAAATTCTGCCGCGCATGAAGGAGGCGCGCAACCCGGTGCTCAAGCGTTCGCTGGCCGTGGCGATCGGGGACTTGCTGGGGGAGCGCGAGGGATTTTACAAGGTGATCGTGCGCGAGGAGCAGGCGCGCGGCAGCGAGGTGGGGCATATTTTGCGAGAGTTGCGGCGCACCATCGCCGAGGCCGCGGCGCAGAGGCTGCACAAGGAGGCCGAGCTGTTACAGGACAAGGCGCGGGAAGTCCAGGCGGCCTACGAAGCGGACAAGCTCGATCAATGCGCGGGGGCGTTGTTCGACCTTGGCGTCGGACTTGCGGCGCTCAACTGGGGCATCACGTTTGGCGGCGATGCGGCGGCGTTTCTGCCGGATCTGGCGTGGCGCGACGAGCGGTTTGGCGTCGGGATGTGGTACCTCACGATGCTGCACCACGGCTGGGATGCCGCGAAGCTGGGGCCGTTGGAAGATGTGGATGTGTTGCTGGGATTGTATTTTTTACAATCGCACGGGGTGATTGCCCATGACGAACCGAAGCACATGTTGCCGCGCGGCATGCGGATGCCGTGGCGGAGATAGGAACGGCAGTGGGCAGTGGAATTTGGGGAGGGGCGAGTGCCACGAGCCCGTCTCACGCGGCGTCGCGGCGCTCCGCCCTCCCACCTGCACAACAAATTGTGATGTTGTGAATAATGCCTATTTCACAATGCCGAGGACGGTGCGGAAGGCGGGATGGTCGGCGGTGCCCATGAGTTCGAAGAGGGCGGATTCCACGCTGGTGAGGGTGGCGCCGGCGGCGCGGATGCGTTCGAGCCCGAGGCGGTAGTTGGTTTCCGTGCGTGAGGACACGGCATCCGCGACCACCTGCACCTCGATCAGTTTTTCCACGAGCTGCGCGGCGGTTTGGAACACGCACACGTGGGTTTCGATCCCAACCAGCAGGACCTGGCGGCGGCGCAGGGCTTCGAGTTGTTGCATGAAGGTGGGCTCGCCGCCGCAGCCGAAGCTCATCTTGGGAATGGCGGTGACGCCGGGCAATAGGGCGCGCAGTTCCTCGATGGTGCCGCCCATGCGCGCGGGATTTTGCTCGGTCAGGAGGACGGGGAGTTGGAGGGCTTGGGCGCCCCTGGCAAGCCGCTGCAGTTGTTCGAACAGGCGGTCGCGCTCGAACATCAACTGTGCGAGTTTCCCCTGCACATCCACGACCACCAGCACGGTTTGGTCGATTCGCAACACGGGGCTTCTTTTAGCAGGTTTGGTGGAGAGTCGCAAGCCCGGGCAGTGTGCCGTTTTGAAACCCGTTTCTAATCTCACGCGGAGGCGCGGAGTTCGCGGAGATGATATTTTATTGCACGAACCGGTGAGTGGCCGGTTCGTGCAAGGAAACCCCAACCCCGCCATTGCGCGTTGACGAAGTGTGAGGGTTCCCGGCATGCTGGGGGTGCCCATGAAAATCACCACCCGGGTTGAAACCATTGCGTCGATTGCGTTGATCTCCCTGTTGATTCTGGGATGTCTGCTTGTTTTGCGGCCCTTTGTCTCGGCGATTCTGTGGGCGGCGGTGCTGTGTTATGTGACCTGGCCGGTATTTTTGCGGCTGGAGCGATTTCTCAAACACCGGCGCACCCTAGCGGCGGTGTTCATGACGGTGCTGGTGAGCATTGTGTTGGTGGCTCCGTTCGTGGTGGTGGGCGTGACCCTGGCGAGTAACGTGTCGCGCATGGGAGACTTGTTCCGGCATTTGCAAGGCGGACTGCCCCACGAGGCCCCTGCGTGGGTGCATAAACTGCCGACGGTATTGGATAACCTGATCACCAGTTCCTGGGTCGAGATTATCCGCGACACGGAGCGGACCTCCGCCATGCTGGAGTCCGCCGCGATTTCATTTGGAAAGTGGGCGTTGCGCCACAGCCTTGACTTTGGCATCGGCATCGCGGAACTGGTCTTGAGTATGCTGGTGGCCTACGTGTTTTACCGGGATGGGGAACGCCTGGTGGCGCGCGTGCTGGTTGGCGGCCAGCGGATTCTGGGCGAGTCCGTGCAGCGCCACCTGAATACCGTGGGGCGCACGATCCGCAGTGTCGTTTATGGTGTGATCGGCACCGGCATGGCGCAGGGGATTTTTGCCGGGCTGGGCTTCTGGATCGCGGGGGTACCGTCGGCTTTTTTGCTGGGGCTGCTCACGCTGGTGCTGTCGTTTTTGCCGATGGGCCCGCCGCTCATCTGGATTCCAGCCACGGCATGGTTGTTCTCCGATGGACAGACAGGCTGGGGGATCTTCCTGGGGATCTGGGGTTTGGTGGGCATCAGCGGGATCGACAACATTGTAAAACCCTATTTCATCATGTCCGGCACCAACCTGCCGTTTGTCACGATTCTATTCGGCGTGATCGGCGGCGTGATTGCATTTGGTTTCATCGGGTTGTTTTTGGGGCCCGTGCTGCTCGCGGTGGCGCAGACGCTGGTGCGTGAGTTTACGGCGAAGAAGCAGGACAAGGTGGAGAGCAATTCGTAGCGGACGGCGTTCACGTTGAGGCCGGGGGCGGCGACCCCGGCGACAGGGGCGCGGCTCGCCAGAGGCTCGCCCTCCAGGTCTCCAGCCCGGTATTGTGCATCGCCGCCGTCCGGAGGCCGGCGTCTGTCCCGTCCCGCTATAGGTTGACACATTCGGCACGGAATGCTCTCGCGGAGGCGCAGAGGCCGCGGAGATTATGCTTTCCTGCCCGAACCGGTGACAGGCCGGTTCGGGCCGAAATCGGCATCCATCGGCTCGAATCGCCCTCTCAGCGATTCGGGCCCATACCAGATATTCCGCGATCTCCGCGTCTCCGCGAGAGATTCCTTCCGGAAAAGTGTCAAACGGAAATCAGGAGGACACAGATGGACGTCGAGGGTGAGGAACCATTGCCGTTGCGCCGTGCTGAACTTCCCGGCATGCTGCGGGGATGAACGCCGCGCCATTCGTCCGGCCTGATTGGGACACGTATTTCATGGATATTGCCGGGGTGGTGTCGAAGCGCGCCAACTGCCGGCGGCGCCAGGTGGCGGCGCTGATCGTGCGCGACCGGCGGATTATTTCCACGGGCTACAACGGCACGCCGCGCGGCGTGAAGAATTGCTTCGAGGGCGGCTGCCCGCGTTGCGCGAGCGATACGCCGTCGGGCAGCGATCTCGGCGAGTGCATCTGCTGCCATGCCGAGGAGAATGCGATCTCACAGGCGGCGTTTCACGGGATTGCCGTGGCCGAGGCGATGCTCTACTGCACCTTGAGCCCCTGCCTGCTCTGCGCGAAGATGATCATCAACGCGGGCATCCGCGAGGTGGTGTACGAGCAGGAGTATTCCTTCAGCGGCCAGACACGCGAGTTGCTTGCCGTTGCGAAGGTGGCGTGCCGGCAGTTTGTGCGGGGGTAGGGTGGAACCGGTTCCATTCTGCAACGTGATTGGGTGACAAGCTCAAGCGCCCCAATTTACGTTGGTCTTTTTCGGATTCACCACGGAGACACGGAGGCACGGAGCAGAACGCACTCGTTCATACGCTCCCCCTGTAGAACCGTTGCGCGGATTTGCCGCAGGGCACCAGGAGCGCAAGCCCAGAACAGAAATTCATGCGCGGTGGCAGGCCCTGTGGCAAATCCGCGCAACACTCCTGCGGGAGCCGGAGGAGGATACGGAGCAAACATCTCCTCCGTGCCTCTGTGTCTCCGTGGTGAGTCCGAACTTCTTTCCCAAGTCTGGCGTGTCTGCTGGGGGCAATCATCCCACCAACTTCTCCACCAAGCGCTGGGCTAGGCCGGTGCGGCGCAGGCGCATTTCGTTGTTGTGGATGGCGATGGTCACGGCTTTGGACGATCCCACGAGGCAGACGAGTTTGCGGCCGCGGGTGATGGCGGTGTAGATCAGGTTGCGCTGCAGCAACTTGAAATGCTGGGTGGCGATGAGCAGGACCACGGCGGGGTATTCGCTGCCCTGGGCCTTGTGGATCGAGCAGGCATAGGCCAGCACCAGTTCATCCAGTTCCGCGAAATCGTAGGGCACTTCCTTGCCGTCGAAATCGACAAGCAGGTTTTGGTCGTCCAGATTGACTGCGGTGATCAGGCCGACGTCGCCGTTGTAGATTTCCTTGTCGTAATTGTTGCGAATCTGCATGACGCGGTCGCGCAGGCGGTAGATACGCCCAAAGCGCTCCACATGGAGGCCCATGGGATTGAGCGCCTCCTGCAGCAGGATGTTCAGGTTGTCCGCACCGAGCTCGTTCTTGCGCATGGGCGTGAGGACCTGGATGTCGGCCAGCGGATCGAAGCCGAATTTTTTGGGGATGCGCGTGGTGACCAGATCGATCATGCGCTGGATGACCTGCTCGGGTTCGCGCGCCTCGAAAAAATAGAAATCGGACTCGTCGTCCACATCGGCGGTTTCGATGTATTCGCCGCGGTTGATGTTGTGCGCGTTTTGCACGATCAGGCCGCCGCGCGCCTGGCGGAAAATGTGCTCCAGTTTGACGCAGGGAATTTTTTCGGACTGGATCAGGTCGCGCAGCACGTTGCCGGGGCCGACGCTGGGGAGCTGGTCGATATCGCCGACGAGCACGAAGACGCAGGCATTCGGCAGGGCCGAGAGGAAGACGTGCATGAGGATGACGTCGACCATCGAGACTTCGTCGAGGATGAAGACGTCGCCCTGCACGGGGTTGCCGGCGTTATGCTCGAAGGAGCCGTCGCGCGGCATGAACTTTAACAGGCGGTGGATGGTGCTGGCGCCGTGGTGGGTGGCCTCCTCCATGCGCTTGGCGGCGCGTCCGGTGGGGGCGGCGAGACAGACTTTCAAGCCGCGCTTGCCGTAAATTTCCACGAGGGCGCGGATGATCGTGGTTTTGCCGACGCCGGGGCCGCCGGTGATGATCGAGACTTTTTCCGTGAGGGCCATGTGCAGGGCTTCGGCCTGGCGCGCGTCGAAAGTGATCTTGACCTGCTGCTCGGCCCAGGGGACGGCTTTGTCCGCGACGATGGGGCGGAAGGCCGGCGGGGTGCGGGTGAGGATGGCGAGTTTGTCGGCGATGCCATTTTCGGCTTCGAAGATCGCGGGCAGGTAGATGCGGTTATCGTCCTGCACGAGGCGCCGCTGGGCGATTTCGTGCTTGAGGGCTTCCTGTAAAATTTCGGGAGGAATATCCAATAGATCCTGGGCTTGCAGGATCAATTCCGGGGCGGTGCAAAAGCAGTGGCCCTCCTCGGTGGTGGTTTGCAAGGTGTAGGCCAGGCCGGCGCGTGAGCGCGCGGCGGAATGCGGCGGTATGCCCATGCTCAAGGCCACGCGGTCGGCGGTTTTGAAGCCGATGCCCCAGACGTCGGAGCAGAGGCGATAGGGGTTTTCGCTGATGATGGCGATGGCCTGGCCGCCGTACTGGCGGTAGATGCGCGCGGCCTGGCCGGTGCCCACGCCGTGGCCTTGCAGGAAGATCATAATATCGCGCACGGATTTTTGTTCGATCCAGGATTCCTTAATTTGCTGGCGGCGCTTGGTGCCGATGCCGGGGACTTCCTCGAGGCGGCCGGAATCCTTTTCGATGATGCGCAGCGTGTCTTCCCCGAAGCGCGCGACGAGGCGCTTGGCGAGGACCTTGCTGATGCCGCGGATCATGCCGCTGGCGATGAAGCGCTCGATGCCGTAGGCCGAGGTGGGGACGATGCACTCCAGGAGTTCCGCCTGGAATTGCAAGCCGTGCTGCTTGTGGCGGGCCCAGCGGCCGCGGGCGCGCAGCATTTCGCCGGTCCAGATGGCGGCGCAATGCCCGACGATGGTGATCGCGTCCTTGCGGTCGGGGATGGCGATGGCGCAGACCGTGTAGCCCGTGTCCTCGGAGCGGTAGACGATATTTTCGACGGTACCGGTGAGCTCTTCGAGGGGGGCGTCCGACTGCTCGTTGGGTGTTGGGGATTTTTGCGCCATGGCGGGCGTATCATGGTGCATTCAGGGTGGTTAGGCAAGGGTGGGGGAGGGTTTGTCAAAGCTCTTTAGAAATGTCCTATGTTTGAACTCAATAGAAATGTCCTCTTTTTATGACTCGGTCACGGTGGTCATTGTCGATGCGGCAGTCCGGCTTTCCGCCCCCCGAGAATGGGCCTTGTAGCTCGTCGGAGGGGGGCGGGA
>CAMFEP010000022.1 GCA_945949405.1 Kiritimatiellales bacterium | reverse complement strand
GCGGCGGCTGGGCGTGGAACCGGTCTTTGAATTGCCCGCGCAGGAGGATGCCGGGGCGTTGCTCGACTGCATTCAGCGCCACGACTTGGAGACCTCGCTGGCGGAGGGGCTGCTCACCAAGGCTGACCGCGCCAGCATGACGTCATCGCTGGAATTGCGGGCGCCGTTTCTCGATATGGCGGTGCTGGACTATGCGGCTACGCTGCCGGCGAACCAGCGTGTCGATGGCCTGACCACGAAGGTGTTTCTCAAGCGCTACGCCACGCGGCATCTGCCGCGCAGTTTGGTGTATCGCAAAAAGCGCGGGCTTTCCGTGCCGTTGGCGCAGTGGTTGCGGGGGCCGCTCTATGAGTGGGCGCGCGGCCGGCTGGCGGGGGACGGGTTGGCGGCGGCGGGGGTTGATCCGGCGGTGGCGATGGCGTTACTGGCGGAGCACAAGCAGCGTCGGGAGGACCATTCCCGCCCCCTGTGGACGTTGCTGGTGCTCAACGAGTGGTTTGCCTGGATGGGGGAGCAAGGGACCAAGCGGGAGTAGGGGTGAACGCGAATTCGACCGCGTCCGGAGGCCACGGTCCACCCCGGAGGTCGTGAGCTGTTCCCCTCTGGTCATTTCTCGGAAATAGGGGGTTGTGTTTGCGGGCTGTTGTGTTATGTTCGCGCGGTTTCCGGGAAGAAGCCCGTGGTGTATTTCAAGAAGGAGGTTGGTGCGTATGACAAAGAGTCTGATTTCGTCCTTGGGTGTGGTGGCGGTGGCGGTGCTGGTAGGGGTGTTGCAACCGGCGTTTGGCCAGCAGGAAGTCAGCATGGAGGCGCCCTGGTACTTCAGCCCGGCCATCGGGGTGATCGACTTCGAGGGTGACGACGATTTTGAAGATGGATTCGTGCTGACCGGCCGCCTTGGCTACGACTACAACGAAACGTGGGGCTTTGAGTTTGTGGGGCACATCGCGCCCAGCCTGGATGCCAATGACCGCAGCACGCCGCAGCTCGACAATGGCAACCCGGTTCTCGACGCGAACGGGAATTTGATCATCGTTTCCGTGCCGCGCACGGATGTGGGTGACACCTACGCCGCGGGCCTCGCGGTTGACGGCCTGTTTCACTTCACGCGCTGGGAGCGGCTCGATCCGTTCCTGACCGCGGGCATGGGATTCTTCTGGTACGGGGATTCATCGGACGGTGAAAATTTCAGCCCGTCGGTGCGAGTGGGCGGCGGTGTCATGTACCACTTTAATGATGAGTGGGGTATCCGCGCCGATGCGCGCACCTTCGTGGCGGGCAATGACACCGAAGCGCATTTGCTGATTGACGGCGGCCTTGTCTGGAACTGGGGCGCGCACACGGCGCCGGACTTCGTGGCCAGCGGCGGCCCGAAGGACAGCGATGGCGACGGACTTTCCGATGAGGATGAAGCGCGCTGGCACACGGATCCCTTCGATCCCGACACGGACAAGGATGGGTTGAGCGACGGCGAGGAAGTGTACAAGTACAAGACGAACCCGCTGGACCCCGACACGGACCTGGACGCGCTCAAGGACGGCGCCGAGGTTCACAAGCACGGGACCGACCCCAACAAGCGTGACACGGACAATGGCGGCGTGGCGGATGGACATGAGGTCATCGAAGACAATACCAACCCGCTGGACCCCACGGACGACCTACAACTCTTCGAGCTGTATCTGCAATTTGACTATGACAAGGCGATCATCCACCCCGAGTATTATCCGAAGCTGGATGTGATCGCCAAGGTGATGCAGCGCGCCCCGGATTCCTCGGCGCGCATCGAGGGGCATGCCGACAAGCTCAAGAAGTCCAAGGATGCCTACAACAAGAAGCTCTCCAAGAACCGCGCGGGCGCGGTGCTGGAGTATCTGGCCGAGCACGGCAAGATTGCGCCGTCGCGCATGGAGGCGTTTGGCTACGGCTTTGACCGGCCCAAGGTTGCGAACGATCCGGTGAACGGCAACCCCGAGAATCGCCGTGTCGAAGTCTATATTCGTGGTGCCGGCGATGCGATGCCGGCCGCCTCGGAAGTGAAGTTTGGCTACGACTCCGCCGAAGTCCCCGCGCCCTGATGCGGGGACCGTTGCCTTGCCCGTGGGGGAATCGTTGGATTCCCGGGTGGTGGCTCATTTTGGGTGAGAAGAATCGCGCGGGGCCCAGCCTTCGCCCTGCGTGGCGGCGGCGGGCAAGCAGCGCGACGCTACACCATATTGAGCCATTACCGATTTCCGCGCGGCAGCTTTCAGAATGGGCGTGATCCCGTGCGGATACTGAATCGATACCTGCGCAACAGTTTCACGGTCACGTTCCTGATGTCGCTGATGGTCATCACGTTCGTGATGTGCATCACGATTGTGTTCAAGGTGACGGATCTGATTGCGCAAGGGGTGAGCTGGCGGCCCGTGGTGCACATTCTCATCTACGGATTTCCCCAAGCCCTGACCTACTCCATTCCCGTCAGTGTGCTGACGGGGTGCCTGCTCGTATTCGGGCGGATGTCATCCGACGGCGAGATCACGGCGATGAAGGCCTCGGGCGTGAGCATGTGGGACATTGTACGTCCGCCCTGCGTGGTGGCCTTGTTGTTGAGTTTATTTTGCATTTTCAACAACAACGAACTGGTACCGATGGGGCATCTGGCGGGGCGGGTGGAGATTGCGCAACTGGGGCTGGAGGCGCCGCTGGAATTGCTCGAAGAGGGCCGATTCATCCAGGATTTTCCGGGGATGACGTTGTACATCGGGGAGAAGCGTGGCGCCAAATTGCACAACGTGCGGATTTACGACATGCGAAAAGAGGGCATCCGGCGCGAGGTGCGGGCGGCCAGCGGCACGGTGCGCGAAGAGCGGGGGGGGACCATCGCGCTCGATCTGTACGAGGTGCGCATCGACCCATTTTCGGATGACCGTCCGGGGGCGGCGTATTGCGATTCCTGGACGGTGACGGTGCCGCGCCGCGGCAGGGACGGCAAATACACGCCGGACAAGGACGACAAGACCTTCCTGCCCCTGATCCGGGACATTGGCAAGGCCGCGACCGACTTTCCGCAATTCAACGCGGAGGATCTGGCGCGATACAAAAGCAGTTTAAAGGTTGAGGTGCATAAACGGCTTTCGTTAGGGGCGGCGTGTTTTGCGTTCGCGATGCTGGGCATTCCGTTGGGGATCAAGGCCCATCGCAAGGAATCCTCGGTCGGCATCGCCATCAGCCTGCTGGTGGTATTTTGTTACTATGCCTTCCTGCTTGCCGCCAATTCGCTTGAGAAACGGCCGGAATTCCAGCCGCACCTGCTGGCTTGGACGCCGATCCTGCTGGCGATGGCGATTGGGGGCTGGCTGGTGAAGCGGCATAATTGAGGCGGCGGGAGGCGGGTAGATTTGCAAGCCCAGGGCGGCCAGGCGGCCGCCCCTCCCGGGGCAGGCATTTCAAAATGGCCATTTCCGGCCGGCGGTCCGGATTTGCAGTTTCCAATGCGGGGGCGATTTGTTAAAGATAGGCGTGCCCGGCACACCGGGCTACGCAAGGGAGGAATGGCGGATATGGCGACACTTACAATCGAAGAAATCATGGCCACGCTGCCGCACCGGTATCCGTTTCTGCTGGTGGACCGGATCATCGAGTGCGACGACGAAAAGCGCATCGTGGGCATCAAAAATGTGACGATTAACGAGCCGTTTTTCCAGGGGCATTTCCCGGGCTTTCCCGTGATGCCGGGCGTGCTGCAGCTTGAAATCATGGCGCAGACGGGCGGTATTTTGCTGACGCGCATGCTGAAGAGCGGGGGCACGCCGTACTTCATGGCAATGGACAAGGTCAAATTCCGCCGGGTTGTGAAGCCGGGGGACCAGATGCGCATCGAGTGCGAGGTGTTGCAGTCACGGTCACGGATGGCCAAGTTTGCCGGGAAGATTTTCGTGGACGGTCAGCTTGCGTCGGAAGCCGAGCTGATGTGCATGATCACGAAAGAAGGCGCCGCAGCATGACGGGCACGGTGCATCCCACGGCGGTGGTGGCGCAGGGGGCGGAGCTTGGCGCGGGCGTGGAGATCGGGCCCTATTGCGTGGTGGGCCCGCAGGTGGTGATTGGCGACGGGACGCGGCTGCTGTCGCATGTGGTTGTGGATGGGCGAACGCGCATCGGCAAGCGCTGCACGGTGTTTCCCTTTGCGTCCCTCGGCACGCAGACCCAGGATTTGAAATTTCGCGGGGGGCAGACCTTCGTCGAAATTGGGGACGAGACCACGGTACGCGAATATGTGACGATCAACTCCGGCACCAACGAGGGCGAGGTCACGCGGGTGGGCTCGCATTGCCACATCATGGCCTATTCGCATGTGGCGCATGCCTGCCGCGTGGGCAATGGCGTGATCATGGCGAACGCGGCGACGCTCGCGGGCGAGGTGGTCGTGGAGGACCTGGCGGTGCTCGGCGGGATGGTGGGGGTGCATCAGTTCGTCCGCATCGGCACCATGGCGATGATCGGTGGATGCACCAAATTAACGCAGGATTGCATGCCCTACATGATCGTGGATGGCAATCCGGCCAAGGTGCATGGCATCAACCGCATTGGTCTGCAGCGCAAGAATGTGGGAGACGAGGCCCAGCAACGGCTCAAGCAGGCGTTTAAAATTGTTTGCCGGGAAGAAAAAACCACCAGCCAGGCGCTTGAAAAGATTGCAGCCGAAGTGGCCACATGCCCGGAATTGGAACACCTCGTGGCATTCATTCGTGCATCGGAGCGGGGCGTGATCAAGTGAGCCGGCGCTGCCGGTGCCAGGTGAGGTTATGACGATGCGGGCCAGTCTTGTTGCGGGCGCCGCAGGGGCGATGCTTTGCGGCCTCTTGCTGACGGTGCAGGGCGAGACGACCAGCAACGCGCTGCCCGTGACGATCCCCTTGGAGGGGATGCCGTCGCGCGATGCCTACATCAATTTCAGCTTCGATCAGGTGGCGATACCCACGTTTGCGCGGCTGGTCGGGGAGCTGACGGGGCGCAAGATCGTCGTGGCCGACGACGTGCAGGGCAAGCTCACGGTGATCTCGCCCAAGATCCGGCGCGAGGAGGCCTATTCGCTGTTCGTCTCGATCCTGGAATCCGCGGGTTGCTCGGTGGAGCAGAGCGGGGGCATTGACCGGGTGGTGATGATGGCGGAGCGGCCCACGCCGCTGGCACCGGTGGTGGGGGTGAACGAGGTGCTGCCCGCCGATGGGATTGTCACCAAGGTATTTCGTCTGAAGCATGTGTCGGCATCCGAAATGCGCAAGGTGCTGGAGCCCAAGGTGCGGGGCGGGCGGCTGGGCGCCGTGGGGGTGATCGAAGATACCAACCATCTGGTGGTGACCGACACGGCGGAGAGCATCCGGCGCATCGAAAAAATCATCGCCGAGATCGATCAACCCGGGCTGGCGCGGGTCACCGAACTGTTGCAGCTGCAATTTGCGAGCGCGGAGGACGTGGCGCGCGAACTCAATGTGGCGATGGGTGAGAGCGAAGACCGCGCCGATCAATTACGCCGCCGTTTACCCCCGGCACCGGAGGGTCCATCCGAGAACAGCCGGCACGCGCTGGTGGTGGCGTCCACGCACTCGAACAGCCTGTTGCTCGTGGGGACCACGGCGCAATTGCAGGAATTGCGGGAGATCATCGCCAAGATGGATGTGGACGCGCCCAGCGGGCGGGGGCGCTTGAACGCCATTTTCCTGAAATACATCCAGGCGGCGGATGCGGCCAAGAGTCTCAAGGCGTTGCTGGGGCAACCGGATACGACCACGAATGCGCAAGGCCAGCCCGGTGCGGGCGGCGGTGGCGGTCCGGCAACGCGGCGGGACATTGCGATCGAGCCCAGCCCGGAGAATAACGCGTTGCTGGTGGATTCCAGCCCGGGGGATTTCGAGGTGGTGCGGAAGCTCGTGGAGCAACTCGACCAGATGCCAGAGCAGGTGCATATCGAGGTGCTGATTGCCGAACTGACTGAAGGCAATGCGGTTGATTTTGGCGTGGACATGGCGGCGCTGGACCTTCCGTCGGGTGTGGGCGACTCCACGATTCAGGGAAGCAGCACGTTGAAAAGCGACACGGAAGGCCTGCTCACCGCGGTGCAGCAGGGGATTTTTCCCGGTGGCTTGACGGTGGGCGTGGCGCATGGGACGGGGCTGGATGCGGCGGGCAACGTGATCGTGGGGTTTCCGGGGATCATCAACATCAGCGCGATCAAGAAGGACAGCCGTTTCAAGATCCGCTCCAATCCGTCGCTGATGGCGCAGAACAATCGCGAGGCCAGTGTCAGTATCGTCAATGAAATCCCGGTGCTGACCTCCACGATCCAGGGCGGGTCCGGCACGACGCGCGACGTGATTCAAAACATTGAGCGGATCGACGTGGGGATCAAGCTCAAGCTGACGCCGCACATTATTCCGGGCGGTGAGGTGCGCATGGAGTTGAATCCGAGCATCGAGGCGGTGATCGATCCGGGGCCCTCGGACCTGCCCTTCACGCCGACGGTGGCCAAGCGCGAAGTGTCGACGACGGTGACGGTGCGCGACGGCGAGGTGATCGTGATCGCGGGGCTGACGCGCGAGGACGAAACCAAGAGCGTGGCGCGAATTCCCATTCTGGGGTCGATTCCCCTGATCGGTTTTTTGTTCCGGCACACGGTGGAGGGGGTTGAGAAGACCAACCTGCTGATTTTCGTCACGCCCAAGATCGTTTCGGACAGCGCCGGGGCGGCGGCCATCCGGGAGGCCGCCGCCAAGAAAACGGGGCTCAAGTACGATGACGATAAACCGTGAAATTCCGCCCGCGGCCACGGCGGGCGTTGAACGCGACCGTTTGCGCGAATTCGGGCGCACATACGGGTTGCAGGTGCTGGAGCGCATTGCCCCGGAAAATCTGGATTCCACACTGATTGCCGACCTGTCCGTGGAGTGGGCGCGGACGCATTGCCTGCTGCCGGTGACCTTGGAGGGCGAGGCCTGCGTGCTGACGGCCGACCCGGACCAGGTGGCGCAGCAGGAATATCTGGCGTTGCTGCTGGGGCGCGAATTGCGGCCTGTGCTGGCGCCGCGCGCGGCGATATTGAGCGCCATTGAGCAGTGCTACTACAGCCGCGAGGCTTCGCCCGGCGATTTCCTGAAAGACATGGCGCGCACGGAGGCGGCCCCGGTGCGCGTCGCCGCGCAGAGTTCGGATTTGCTGCAAGTGGCGACGGAAGCCCCCGTCACCCAACTGGTGAACCTGATTTTGTTGGAGGCGGTGAAGCGCCGATCATCCGACATTCACTTCGAGCCGTTTGAATCGCGTTTGCGGGTGCGGTACCGGATTGACGGCGTGCTCTATGAACAGTCCTCGCCGCCCAAGCACCTCGAAGAGTCGCTGGTGTCGCGGCTCAAGGTGATGGCGCACATGGACATTGCCGAAAAGCGCCTGCCCCAGGACGGCATGGCGCGCGTGCGCGTGGGCGAGCGGGAGATTGACGTGCGCGTGTCCACAATTCCCGTGGCGGAAGGGGAGCGCGTGGTGCTGCGGTTGCTGGACAGCAGTTCGGCGCTGCTGCCGCTCTCCGCGCTGGGCATGGCGGCGGGCATGCGTGCGCGCTTTGAGCAAACGCTGACCAGCCCGGACGGGATGATCATTGTGTGCGGGCCGACGGGATCGGGGAAGACCACGACGCTGTATGCGGCGCTTGGGCTGCTGGATGCGTCGCGGCGCAATATTCTGACCATCGAAGATCCGATCGAATATCAACTTCCCAACATTGGGCAGATGCAGGTGAAGCCCAAGATCGGCCTGACGTTTTCCACTGGATTGCGGCACATTTTGCGGCAGGATCCCGACGTGATTCTCGTGGGGGAGACGCGTGATCTGGAAACGGCGGAAATCGCGATTCGTTCCGCGCTGACCGGGCACCTGGTTTTTACCACGCTGCATACCAATGATGCGCCGGGCGTGGTGTTGCGACTGATGGATATGGGGGTGCCGGCGCATTTGCTGTCATCCTGCCTGCGCAGCGTGCTGGCGCAGCGGCTCGTGCGCCGGCTTTGCCCGGTCTGCAAGCGCCCGGCGACAGTGCCGACGGTGGTGCGTGGCATCCCGGCGGCGATGCTGGCGCGGTATGCCGGGCGGAGCGTGTGGGAGCCGGCGGGGTGCGAGCAGTGCCTCGAAGGATTCAAGGGGCGCGTGGGTCTGTTTGAATTCATGCCTGTGGGCGATGCGGTGCGCGAGGCCATGCGATCGGGCAACACCGGGCGGGGTGATCTGCGACGCCTGGCGGGGGCGGAGGGGATGGTGACCTTGCTGGACGATGCCCTAGAAAAGGTGCTGGTCGGGCTCACTAGCCTCGCCGAAGTCACGGCGGTTGCGTGAAGACATTCGATTACAGGGGTTTCAATGCGGCCGGCCAGGCCAGTCGCGGCCTGGTGGAGGCGCTCAATCCCAAGGAAGCGCGGGAAAAGCTGGCGGCGGGCGGTATCCTGGCGGAGCGGGTGACGGTGACCGGCAAGCCCTTGCACTTCCGTACGGAATTGCGGGCCAATTTCTATCGCGAACTGGGGGCGCTGTTGACCGCGGGAATCCCCATGGTGCGGGCGCTCGAGATGCTGATCCAGGCGGTGCGCCAGGGGGCGACGGGGTCGTTGCTGGCGGGGGTGCGGGATCGCGTGCGCGAGGGGCAATCGCTGGCGGAATCCGTGGCGGGGATTGGTTCCACCGTGACGGGGTTTGAACATGCCGTGATGCTTGCCGGGGAGCGGGCTGGGACGCTGGCGCCCGTGCTGGGGAAGCTCGCTGATTTTTTGGAGGACCAGGAGCAACTGCGCGAGAAGGTACGGCGGGCCTTGATTTATCCCAGCATCGTGGTGGGGGTGGGGTTGATCGTGGCGATGGTGATGCTCGGCGTGCTCGTGCCGCGGGCGCAGGCGTTGCTGGCCGACAGCGGGCATGCGTTGCCGCGCCTGACGCGGGTGATGCTGGGCGTGGGGCGGGGCATGGCGCACTGGGGCGGCGTGTTGGTGGCGGGGGTGGTGGTGGCCGTGGTGGGGTTGCGACGGCGACGGTTGCGCGACGATGGATTCCGGCGCGCCTGGGATCGCAAACTATTTCGGCTGCCGGTGTGGGGGCGCGGGTATGCCCAATTGTGCTGCCTGCGTTTTGCGCGCACGCTGGCGATTTTGCTGCGCGGCGGGGTCTCGCTGGTTGAGGCGATCACGCTGGCGGGAAGCGCCACAGGAAGCGCCTGGGTGGCGCAGCTTGCCGTGGAGCAGGCGGACGCGGTGCGCCACGGTGCGCGATTATCGGAGGCGATTGGCAGGATTCCGCCGCTGTCGTCGGCCTTGCCGGAATGGGTGCAGATTGGCGAAGAAAGCGGCGATCTGGCCGGGATGCTGGAGCATGCGGGCAACCGCACCGCCGAGCACTGGGATCGTTACGTGAGCCGTGCCCTGGCCTTGCTGGAGCCGGCGTTGCTGTTGGTGATCGGCGTGTTCGTGCTGCTGGTGACGCTCTCGGTGCTGCTGCCGGTGCTCTCGTTGACCCAGAGCATCTCGTTGCCGTGAAGGGCGGCCAGGCGGCCGCCCCTCCCGCCAACCGAACGCGGCGCGCCACAGGCGCGCCCTCCAATTGGTAAAATCAGTTTGTGATCAGACTACCGAGGCGGAGCGGTCAGGGGACGATGACGATGGGGACTTCGTAGAGTTCTTCGTCGGCGCCCTGGCGTTTGACGTGAAGCCCGATCGACTGACCATTGAGTTCCGGGAGAGGGTCGTGGAACAAGACCTGCACCCTGTACATGTTATCCAAGACCTTGTGCACGCTGGTTTCCACGCCGTTGGTCGGGGCGGTGACCTCAATGCTCTCGATCATCGCCGGAGGGCGAGTCTTCACCATGATGGGCAGCGACAAGGTCGTGCCGGCGGGCAGCCGCGCGGTGGAGACGGAAAGCTGGTTCGGCAGGACGACCACTTCACGGATGAGTTGCAGGATGATCGGGATATTCAGGCTGGGATGGGTGGGATGGTCGGTTGAGACCGTGACGTTGGTGGTGACATAGGTGGTTTGCATATTCAGACCGGGAGCGGTGGCAATGGTCAGGGCATACTCATGGCCGGGGCGCCGTTCCTGCATGGCGACGGTGCAGAGGGTGAGGCTGTTGGTGTTGATGCCGGTGATGGCATGCGGCTCGGGGGTATTGAAGGTGATCAGGATTTCCGTGGTGGCGAAGGGTGTCGACGGTGTGATTTCGAGGGTGGCTTGCTGCGGGCGCACGTCCACCTGGCGTGCCACGGTACCGTTAATTTCCAGGCGGTACTGGGGGGTTTGCGGATCATTTGAGGAGACGGTAATTGATTTGTGTTGTTCGCCGGGATTACTCACCTTCAGGGTGGTGGGCAGGTCCACGCTGCCGCCGGGCGGGATGACGGTGTTGGCGGCGAGGGGCGCGGTGGTGCAGCCGCATGCGGGGCGTACTTGTTGAATCGTCAGATCGGCGTTCCCCGTGTTGCGCAGGACAAACGTGTGCCGGATCTCGGTGACATCGCTGACGGAGCCAAAATTATATTGCGGTGCGTCGCACGCGATTTTGGGGGCAGGGGCGTCCTCGCTGCTGGCCGTCATCACGGTGCACAGGGCGACGAGCAGGCATGTCAACCGATCGCGCATAGAAATCTCCTGATTGCAGTGAAGCTGTCGAATATCGAATCAGGAATTCTAGGGCAGGGGGGGCAGGGTGTCAAACGGGGCAGGGCGTCCGGCAGGGCAGACGCATCTAATTCTCTGGTTTGCGAGGCTTTGCGGCGGGAGCGTGCTTCGCTGGGGGCGGGTGTGTGGCTGCTGAGCGCTGTTGGCGGGATTGCTGGATGATCAGGCTGGCGTAGGCCTCGGTCAGTCGTAGGAACTGCTGGTAACCCGCGATGGCGGATTGAAGCGCGGCAACCTGTTCGGGCGGGACGTAGCGCACGACGTTGCGACCTTTGGTCCAGGTTTGGTGATTGTAGTAGGTGCCGGAAGGGCCGCTGCGCATCGTGCAGAGTTTGCCCCGCTCCATGTGACGCAGACGGGCGATTTCCTTCAGTAACGATTGTGGCGTGTGCATGCCCGTGATATATAGTATTCTATATATGAACACAAGCGCCAACCCGCCGTCGGCCGAAACTCCAGAACGTAGTCTGCTTGCGCACTTCCAGGACATCGTCGACCCGCGCGTCGAACGGACGCGCGACCATGAACTGGGCGACATTCTGGTCATTGCCATCTGCACGTTGCTGTGCGGGGGCGAGGGCTTTAATGACATGGAGGATTTCGGCCATGCCAAAGAGGAGTGGTTCCGAACCTTCTTGCGGCTTCCGGGCGGGATTCCGACACACGACACCTTCAACCGGGTCTTCAGCGCCATGGATCCGAAGTCCTTTCTGGATTGCTTCCAGCGCTGGACCCAGAGCCTGCGACGGGCGGTGAGCGAAGAGATTGTGGCCGTGGATGGCAAAGCTTTGCGCCGGGCTTTACGCGGCGGCACGATCCCCTACGTGGTCAGCGCCTGGGCGACGACCAACGGCCTGGTCTTGGGACAGTTGCGCGTCAACGAGAAGTCTAATGAGATCACCGCCGTCCCCGAGTTGCTCCGCGCCCTGGACCTGGCCGGATGCATCGTCACGCTCGACGCCATGGGCTGCCAGAAGAAGATCGCCCGTGAAATCGTCGAGGCTGACGCGGATTATGTCTTGGCCCTCAAAGGCAACCAAGAGACGGTACACGAAGAAATCCAAACCTTCCTCGACGATGCCATTCGGACGGACCCCAAGACCTTGGCCTATACCGCGACGGTGGAAAAAGATCACGGCCGGTTCGAGCAGCGCCGGTACTGGCAGAGCGACCGGTTGGATTGGTTTGCCGACCGCGCCAAGTGGGAAGGACTCAAGACCGTCGGCGTCGTCGAGTCACAACGCACCGTCAAGGGACAGGTCCAAACCGAGCGCCGATACTTCCTTTCGAGTCTCTCCGTGAATGCGGAGCGGTTCGCCCGCGCCGTACGGGGCCACTGGGGCATCGAAAACAGCCTGCACTGGGTGCTCGACGTGCAGTTCGGCGAGGACCAAAGCCGCGCCCGCAGCGGGCATGCGGCCGAGAACCTTGCCACCCTGCGCCGCTTGGCTCTCAATCTGCTCAAGCGCGAGACCACCAAGAAGCGCGGCATCCGCGGAAAACAGAAGAACGCAGGTTGGAACCATGTCTACCTCATGCGCCTGCTCGGCATTTAGATGCGTCTGCCCTGGGGCGTCCGGGTCCGGAGGCTGCGGAGCACGATTACCCAAGGGCGGCCAGGCGGCCGGCCCCTCCCGGGGGGGGATACATTGAAGCGAGTTAAACCGAGCGCTATTTCGCTTTGCCGGGGCGGAGGGCGGTGTTGTAATGCGGGTTTTATTACCCGGGACATTTCATGCGCACGCTAATCATCGACCACTACGATTCGTTCACGTTCAACCTGTATCAGGCGCTGGCGTGCGTCAACGGGTGTGAACCGTGGGTGGTGCAACACGACCAAGTGACCCTGGCGGACGTGCTGGGCATGACGATCGACAACATTGTCATCTCCCCGGGGCCCGGGCGGCCCGAGCGGGGGCGGGATTTTGGGATTTGTGCGGAGGTGCTGCGGCAGGCGCAAGTGCCGGTGCTGGGCGTGTGCCTGGGGTGCCAGGGGTTGGGGTGGGTGTATGGTGCTGCCGTGATTGCCGCGCCGGAGCCGATGCACGGACGCATGAGCGCCATCATGCATGACGATGCGGATTTGTTCGCCGGCATTTCCCAGGGATTCATGGCCGTGCGCTACCACTCGCTCATCGTATCGCCGGTGTTGCCGCCCGCGTTGCGCCGGATTGCCTGGACTGCGGATGGAGTCATCATGGGCTTGCGCCACGCCACCAAACCGATCTGGGGTGTGCAGTTTCATCCGGAATCGATCGGTACGGAACATGGGCTGGCGATTCTTAAGAATTTTTGCGCGGCGACGGAGCGGTTGCGTGGTGTATGCACCCAGCGCCCCGACAGAGCGGGGCGGCGACAAGCGCATCATGCAATCGAGGCAACCACGCAGGCTCACTGGCGGCGCTTGAAGATTTCGGTGACCGCGGAGGATGTGTTTCATGACTTGTACGGCGGGGCGCGGCATGCGTTCTGGCTCGACAGCAGTCTCACGGGTGAGGAGCGCGGGCGGTTTTCATTCATGGGCGTGGCGGAGACGGCGCGTGATGTGTGGCACTATGATGTGGAGCGCCGGCGGCTCACCACGGGGGATGGCGCGGTGATTGGCCGAGGCGACACGGATTTCTTTCAAGCGCTCAAAGAGGCGCTGGCCGCGCGGCGGTGTGCTGCGTGCGATCTGCCGTTTGATTTTCGAGGGGGGATGGTGGGGTACCTGGGTTATGAGATGAAGGCGGATTGCGGGAGTCCGGGGCGGCATCGTTCCGCGCATCCCGATGCGGCCTTTATCATGGCGCAGCGGTATCTGGCGTTCGATCATGTCGAAGGCAGCGTGTACCTCGTGTGCGTCGGGTCTGAGGCGGAACGCGTTGCGGCGGAAGCCTGGATGGATTCCACGGAGCGGCGGCTGGTGGCGGTGCGGGGTGTGGAGCCTGTTGCGGGGGCATCCGAGCTGGCGCCGCATCCGCCGCGGCTGGCGCGTGCGGCGGCGCGGTATCTGGAGGATGTGCGCGAGTGCCAGCGGTTGATCGCGGAGGGAGAAAGTTACGAAATCTGCCTGACCAACCGCGTGCATGTGGCGGGAAAAATTGATGCGCTGCGGTTGCACGGTATTTTGCGGCGGCGCAATCCCGCACCGTATGCGGCGTATTTGCGCTTCGGAGACATGGCCGTCGTGTCCTCGTCCCCCGAGTGTTTTTTACGGATCGATCGCGACCGCAATGTCGAAACCAGGCCCATCAAGGGCACGATGCGGCGCGGAGCGAATGCCGTGGAGGACGAGGTTTTGCGTGAAGCATTGCGCAACAGCGTCAAAAACCGGGCGGAGAATTTGATGATTGTTGATTTGATGCGCAACGATCTGGGGCGGGTTTGTGAACCGGGAACGGTGGCGGTGTCGCGGCTGATGGAGATTGAATCGTATGCCACCGTGCACCAGATGGTGAGTACTGTGCGGGGCAGGTTGCGCTCGGAGGTGGATGCGGTGGATTGCATCCGGCAGGCGTTTCCGGCGGGTTCCATGACGGGCGCACCCAAGTTGCGGACTCTGGAAATTCTGGACCGGCTGGAAACCGAAGCGCGTGGCGTGTATTCGGGGGCGATCGGTTATCTGGGATTTGACGGCGCGGCCGATTTCAGCGTCGTGATCCGCACGGCGGTGGTGGATGGGGAGCAGGCGGTGATCGGGACCGGTGGCGCGGTGGTGGCGCTTTCGCGGCCCGAGGAAGAATTTGCGGAAATTGGATTAAAGGCCGAGGTGCTGTTGCGGGCGATTGGGGAATTGACGATTGACGAATGATGATTGCGGGAGCGGGCAAGCTTTAGAAAACCAGAACGACCACGGATTTCACGGATGGCACGGATACGGGTTAAAAATCCGCGCTGACGGTCAGACCTTCGCGGCGGGGAGGGTGGCGGGGCGTTTGCCGGCGAAGAAGCGGACGAGTTCGACGGCCATGAATTTGTGATAGGGCGGGGCGGTGTGGACGACATCCATGGCGGGGAATTCGGCGCGTTGCGGATGGGTGTTCAGCAGGGGGTAGACTTCGATCACGGTGGCGCCGGCTTTGCGGGCCACGACCACGGCGGGTTTTTCGGTTTCGTATATTTCCGGGTAGACCATGATGCAATCGAAGACGATGACCTTTGATCCCTGATTGAGCAGGCGCTCAATGCAATATTTCAGGTCAGCGCGGTCTTCAGCCGTGCGCGAGATGGTGACGAGGATGGTCTGGTCGGGGCGGTGCTGGAGGACCCGTTCGAGCAATGATTTACGGGCGATGGTGGGGGTCAGGCCCCCGCGTCCGACATGCACCCACTCGATGCCGGGGTTAAAGTGGCGAACGATATGGCCGGCGATATCCGTGAAGCTGCCATGGCTGGCCCAATGCATGGACATGGTGAAGGAGTGACCGAGGATGACGACGCGTTGCGGCGGGAGGCTGCGAATGGCGGCCATGCATTCGCGGACTTCGGGTGCTTTGAGAAGTTCGCGCGCGTAGGTGGCGGCGGTGATGCGGCCCTGCAGTTTTTCGGCGAAGAACTTGAGTTTGTGCCCTGCGAGGTGCCAGTCCTTCGCCGTGGTATCGAACGGACAGGCGCAGCAGGCCTTCGCAAACCGTTTCCCCATGGCGACCAGATTGGGATCACTGTCATCGATGCCGAGATCGAAGAGGGACACCGGCAGTTTTAAGGCCAGATATAAGCGGAACAGTCCCTGCAATTCCTCGCCGTCGAGGGAGACCTGGAGGATGACCTGATACAAGCTGGCCACGGCGCAAAGGTGCTGGGGTGATGCGGCGGGGGCGAGTTTGCGCAAGGCCTCCATGACTTGTATGAGAGGAAGTTTGGGAGAGTAAGTCAGCGGCAAGGACGTGAGGCGTGTGATGCAGGCGGCGACGGTGGTGAAGGGTGCGAGATCGGGAATCGGGGTGTCCGAGGCGTCGCCCCGTTCGATCCAGTCCAATACGGCCTTGTTGGAGGCTTTGGCGAGCTGGCTGAAGGCGGTGGCGGCGGCATCGCGATCCGCGACGGTGCCGGGAAAGGCGAAGGCCTTGGCGTCGCCGCGGGCTGTTAGTTCGCGCAGGCGGGACTGGTGGGCATGGATGCCGGCGGTGATGGCATCCGCGAACAGTTGCAGACGCTGTTCGGCGGTGACGCGTATTTCGGTTTTGGCCATGACAGATTCCCAAGACCCGGGATTATCAAATCCCCGCTGTTCGAGAGATCATGCCGTAGTTCGAGTCAAAAGCATAGCCGAATGCGCGACAATCGGCGATGGTTCCTATCGTGTAAAGACAGGGGGCCTGATCGGACAGGGCGCGCGCGAGCGCGGCCCCTCCATCATGTCCTGAATTAGTGGCTCTTGGTGCGGATGGGGGCCACGTTGTCGGTATTGCGGCGGGCCACACGTTCCAGCGAATCGCCCATGCCAAAGACGCTGAAACCGGTGCCGGTGCCCTTACCGCTCAAGCGGAAGAGGGTTCCAGCCAAATAGCAGGTGGTGCGCGTCACGACGTAGTCCAGCGCGTGGCCGCCGAAGATGCCGGCATTGCCTTCCTCGTCCTCGCCGCGGAATCCGCCGTCCGCCATGGGGTCGCCCGAACCGAGCATCTGGAGATCGAGGCAGTGCTTTTGGACGTGATCCAGCACCCAGGAGGTCCAATCCTTGTTGGCCATGCGGGCGATATCGAGCACGTTATTGGCCTGCACGCCAAAGGCGTTGAAGGGGCGCACATGCGGTTCGTTCTTCATGATCCACTGGCCGTAGCGCACCATGGCGTCGAGGTATTTTGCGTTGCCGGTGAGTTTGTAGGCGGCGAGCACGATCACGACCATGCCATCGTCGTTGCGCAACAGATAGCGGTCATCGCCTTCGCCGAGGCCCCAGTGGTGGTTGAGCGGGAGGGCTTCCATGGCGCGGATGTCGCAGATGGCGTAGATCCCACCGTCTTCGCGCTGGCAGGTCAGGATGCGATCGGCGGCATCGAGAATGACTTCCACGTAGCGGCCTTCGCCCGTGATGTTGTAGCAGTGCCAGAGCGGGATGCAGGTGGCCTGGTGGATGGCGTCGACCGGGTCGCCGGGATAATAGACCTGCTCGGGGTAGAACGAGGCGTGGCGGGGCACGCCGACATCGCGGCGCCAGTTGCGGGCGAGGAAATCGCAGAAAGCGCGGCCGCGGCGCAGGTAATCGGGGTTGCCGGTGCAGTGGTAGAGCATCAGCAGGCCCGAGGCGGCCTGGGCGCCGTCAAGGGTTCCCGCGAAATTTTCATGGGGGTAGCGTTCGACGATGGCGCCGTGGGTGACGCTATAATATGGATCGAGGGGCTGCAGGGCGCGGATGTAGCGGGCGCCGAGCTCGGCGGCTTCGAGGTAGCGGGCGTCGCCGGTGATGTTGTAGGCGTCGGCGAGCACGAAGAGCGCGCGGCCGTGGGTCCAGTTGATGCCGGGGACGTATTTTTTTTCCGGCATGAAGTAATAATACAAAAAGCGATACATGTTCGCGTCGGCCCCGAGCAGGGGCGGGTTCTTGAGTTGCGAGTTCACGAACCAATCGGCGGCCTTGAGGGCGCGTTCGAGGAAGATGGTTTTGTCGGCTTCGGTGAGGGACTTGCTCATGTAGTGCTATCCTTCTGTTGTTAGCTAAATGAACCGCGCATGCTTGCGGATTGTGGGGTTGGTGTCAAATGGGAAGCGTAGGGCGGCCAAGCGGCCGCCCCTCCCGGGCGAGGCGTACGGAACGAGGCTTCGCCTCACTGCGAGAGGATGAGGGCGCTGTAGGGGGGGAGGGTGAACATGGCGCTGTGGGGCATGTTGTTCCAGGGGGTGGGTTCGGCTTCGACTTGCGTGGGACCCGTGTTTCCAAAATCGGCGCTATAGGATTGTAGATCGGTATTGCAACGGACCAGCCAAGTGCCGGTGCGGGGCAAGCCGACGCGGTATTGCTCGTTGGTCTGCCAGGTGCGGTTGGCGAAATTGGCGATCACGATTGTGTCGTCGCCCGGGCCGCCGTTCTGCCAGCGGTGAAAAGCGATGACCTTATCGGCGTCGTTGACGTGGTGCACGTTGATGTGCTGGCCGGCGAGGCCGCGGGAGGTGTTGGCGGCGTTCACGCGCAGGCGGATCAGGTCGTGGTAGAGGAGATGGATACCGGCGCAGGTGTTGGTCTTCGACCAATCGAGCGGATCGTTGTCGCTGAACGTACCGTCTTCCAAAAACTCCTGTCCCTGGAAGAGCATGGGAATGCCGGGGGCGGTCAGGAGCAGGGCGGCGCCGAGGGTGGAGCGTTTGCGCGCCCAGTAGCTGCCGGGATTGGCGGGGTCGATTTTGGACGGCACGCGCTGGCTGCCGTTGGCGACGGCATCGTGCGACTCGGTGTAGATCACGCGCTCGAAGGCGTTGCTGTTGGGCAGGCGCGTGAGCGCTTCGCGCACGGCGGACATGTTGCGCAGGAGGTCCTCGCCGGTTTCGAGAGACGGGCGCACCCAGTCCACGAAGGCGCCATTCCACTGGCTGTCGAACCCGCCGCCGCCATCGCGGGTGGGTCTGGTGAGCGCGGCATTGTTGCGCAAATCCTCGGCGATGCTGATGATGCTGGCGGGGAGGGCGTCGATTTGGTCATTGGCGGTTTGGAGGAGGCGCCAGCCGTCGGCGATGTCGTTGGCGGGGTCGTTTTCGTTGCCGAACTGGTTGCGAATGAAGGCGGTGGCATCCCAGCGCAGGCCGTTGACGTGATACTGGGTGAGCCACTGCTCGATGGTTTGCCAGATGTAGGCGCGCACTTCGGGGCGGCCGTAATCGGGGCGAGGGCCCCAAGGCGTGTCGCTGCGTCCGTCCTGATAGAAATAGATGCCACCCTTGCCATTTTCCGACCAGCCGTCGAAGCGCCAGAGCGAGACCTTGCCGGCATCCCAGTGATTGTGGACGACGTCGAGAATCACGCCGATGCCGAGGGCGTGGCAGGCGTTGACGAAGGTTTTGAAACCATCGGGGCCACCGTAGGCGGATTCGACGGCGGCATGCATGGCGGGGTTGTAACCCCAGGAATAATTATTGGGAAATTCGGCGACCGGCAGAACCTTCAGCATATTGATTCCAAGGGAGGCGAGGTAGGGGATGCGCTCCATGGCGGTGGCGAAGGTGCCCACGATGCGGTCCGCGGGGTTGGGGTCGTTGAACGTGCCGACGTGCATCTCATAGATCACCATGCGGTCTGCGTTGGTGGAGGTGAACGTTTTATCCGTCCAGGGAAAGGCATCGGGGGCGTAGGCGACGGAATTGCCGTTGTTGGTTTCCACGCACTGGGCGAGTGGATCGGTGCGCCAGAGGGTTTGGGTGCCGTTGACGATGACGTACTTGTATTCGGTGCCGGTGGAAATTCCCGTGGTGTTGACGAACCAATTGCCATTGCCTTCCGGGTGGAGCGGGGTGTCGGCGGGGTTCCAGCCGTTGAAGGTGCCGGCGACGTGGACGGTCGTGGCGAAAGGTGCCCAGACGCGGAAGATGGCGCTGGTGGCATCAAACTGGAGGCCAAGGGGGGTGGTAGTGGCGGTGGTGTCGGCGAGGGTGGGAAGCGCCCCGAGGGATGCGGCAAGGAGTCGGTGGAAAAAACGGACGGCGTGTTGCGGAAGCGTCAAAAAATTGGGGTCTCCGGCCGCAAGATCACGCCAGAATTTCCCGTGCTGCCGCCGGTGGCGTTACCGAGTATGTACAGGTTACCGACGGCGTCCTCGGCAAAGCCCAGCAGGAACCAGCCGATGCCGCTTTGCCCGTTGAAGCGCAGTTCCTTGAACGCGCCGTGTTTGGCCGAGACGAAGATGCGGCCATCTGCGCTGAAGGTGCGGGCATAGTCGCCGAAGACATAGCGGCCACGCACGGCCGAGGATTTGGGGCCGCGGTAGACATAGCCGCCGATGATGGCGGTGCCTTCATCGTGATCATACTGGAGGCAGGGATCGATGACGCCGGCCGGCCCGGGAAAGCAGGGATGCACGGAGCCATCGCCGGGGTTAAAGCACAGCGAACCTTCCTTTAAATTCCATCCATAGTTGCCGCCGGCGTCGACGGCGTCGAGTTCCTCGATGTTGTTCTGGCCCACATCCGCGACGTAGAGACGTCCGGTATCGCGGTCGAACGAAAAGCGCCAGGGATTGCGAAACCCGGAAGCAAAAATCTCGTCGCAGCGGCCATCCTGGCAGCCGGGGGATCCGCCGGGCGACGACGCAGCGGGGGGCACGAAGGGATTGTCGAAGGGGATGCCGTAGCGATGGCTGGGGACGTTGGTGCCCAGCGGGTCGATGCGCAAAATTTTACCCAGAACGGTGCGCATGTTCTGACCATTGCCGGACGAAAGGTGTCCGGTGCCCAGATCGTTGGCATTGCCGCCGTCGCCCAAGCCGATGTAGAGCATGTCATCGGGGCCGAAGGCGAGGCATCCGCCGTTGTGGTTGGACTGGGGTTGGTCGAGGCGCAGGATTTCGCGGGCACTGCCTGGGTTGACCACGGAGGCGGGATTGGCGGGGTTGTCCACGCGCCATTCAAGAATGACATTTTGATGATCGGGATCGGTGCCGGAGGGCATGGTGGAGAAGTCGGGGGAGGCGGTGTCGGGTTCGGACGTGAAGGTGTAAAGCAGGCCATTGACGGCGTAGTTGGGGTGGAAAGCCATGCCGAGGAAGCCGCGCTCGCCCAAGTCTCCTGAAATCAGGCGAGTGTGCAGATCGAGAAACAGGGATTTGACGCCGGTATTCACGTCGATGCGCCAGAGAGTTCCGGGCTGATCGATGACGAAGAGGTGATTGCTGGGGGCGCCGGGGGCGGCGGTGCCCCCGACGGGCGCGGTAAAACCGGTGGCGACGGTAATCAATCCTCCGGACACATTGACGCCTGGAATCGTGCCCTTAATCGGGTTGTTGGCGCCGGCAAGGGCCAAGCTGGGGAGGAGGGCAAGCAGCAGGGGTAAATTGGCTTGGCGCATGGCGGGACTCCTTTCGCTGTAGGCATGATAGCAGGGAGAGATCAAAAGACGAGATTGAATATGCGAGGTCCAGCGCGCGGATCCGGGCGATCGCCTCCGCGCCTTTCAACGCGCCGAAATCATGGAACTGATCGAACATTCCGCGCAGTTCCTGCTGCGCGGGATCGGCATCGTCCTTGCGCAGGGACAAGCCGATGACCTCGAACGCTGTTCGGTCGTGGAACATGGCGAGCCCGCGTGCCTGGTAGCCGACCGGATGGCTGCGCAAGTCGCCCGATACGTAGCCGATGCGGATACGAGATCTGGCCCCCGGTAGAGCCGGTTCCACGGCGGACGAGGCTGGTGAAAACCGGTCTGCAACATAAATC
>CAMFEP010000021.1 GCA_945949405.1 Kiritimatiellales bacterium | reverse complement strand
CCACCCGCGTCATCAACGTCATGCGACGTCGCTCCCATGTGCTCATTGCGATCAGTCCCATCTGGCCTCCTTGCTTTTCGGCTGGAGACCTCTGATGAGGACATTTCTATTGAGTTACAATAGGACATTCCTAAAGAGTCGCGACACCCATAGACGGGACGCATCACGGAGATGATTTTCTACATGACGAAACGCAACCAACGCAATAAAGGCGGGTTTACGCTGGTCGAGGTGATGGTGGCGCTGGCTTTGGTGCTGCTGCTGGCCTTCGGCCTCTATGGAACGGGATTGATGGTCATGCGCATGACGCATTTCAACCGAGTCTCCATTGAGGCGCGCGCGCTGGGGGTGCAAATGCTCGAGGACCTGGCCTCCCGCAGCAAGACGGATGTCCTGCTCCAGGTTCCGTTTGCCATATACACGAATTATCTCATGCGCGGCGAAGAGGTGGTGCGCACGGTCAGGGTGACGGGGCACAACAGTGCCCTGGCCACGGTGACGAACCTGGCGTCGAGTGCGTACATGGAAGTGCGGGTGGATGTGCGCTATGTGTCCCCGCTGACGCGCTCTCCGGTGACCAATATCTTTTCGACGATCGTGAATTGAAGCAGGCAGGAAACATGCACAAGGCGCGACAACATGCCGGGTTCACGTTGGTGGAGGTGATGGTGGCGGTTTCCATCAGCACTATCGTGCTGGCGGGCATGGCGGTGGTGTTCCTCTGGACGATCCGCACGGCGAACCAGTGCAACCAGTATGCCTGGGCGCAAACCGAGGCGATCAAATCCTCCCAGCGGATCGTCTCGTATATGCGCAACGCCAGCGCGATCGCGGGGATCGACACCAATGGCAACTGGATCACCCTGAATATGCCGCCGAGCAATGCCGTGGCGCGCTTCACCTACAGCAATCCCGGCAACACGATGGGTGGGGGACGCATGCTTTTCATCGCCAGCACCGCGCTTTCCACCAATGCGACAACGGTCGAGGCCAAGGGGCTTTCCGTCATCCCGGGCCGCAAGATTTTCGATCAGCCGGGAACAAACTCGGTGCGAATGGCGTACCGGATCACCAAACCGGCATCCAGTGGAATCTACCCGGCGGATGTCGATATTGGCGTCCGCTTGCGGAACAATTGATCATAGCGGGAGGGAAGAACATGAAACAGACAGGCAACATGGAGACTGGGCAGACGGGCAGCATCATGATGATCGTGGCGATTTTTCTAGGCTTGGCCACGCTGACGATCGTTTCAATTATGATTGCCACGAACAACTATTCGCGCATCAATTTCGCTGCGCATGAATACGAGCGCGCATTCGAACTGGCCGATACGGGGCTGCGGGCCACCGTGCAGGATTTGAACAGCGGGCGCAACGGCACGATCGATGCCGCGCGGGGCAGGCAATTTTTCGCCACCAGCAATGCCTTCCGTGCCAGCAACTGGCAGTTCACGACGGCGGTCAGCAACACCGCGCCCAACCGGCGGCGCGTGGTGTCCACGGGTTTGTACGGCCATGCGCGCGCGGTGGTGACGGCGGACGTGGCGCAGGGAAGCCAGGCACAACGGATTCATGCCCTGTATGCGCATGCACTGTATGCCGGGAACCGGAGCCGCAGCACGAATTATGTCCTCCAGATCGGCGGCACGGGATCGGGGGCCGATTATGTCGTCGGTGATGTGTATTCCGGTAATAATCTCGCCGTCAGCGGCGATGCGAAGCTGCGCCTGCCGGAGGCGTATGTGGACGCCAATGGCAACGGCATCTACGACGAGGGCGAGATCCGGTTGGATTCGGCAGCGACGACCTATCACTCCAACGCGCTTTCGCAGGCAGGTTTCAATGCGTATACCAGTTCGGTCAACCGCGCCAACATCTATGCGAACGGGCAGTACACCTACGGGGAGGCTTACGTCGACAAAGGCAACAGCACATACGACTATGGCGAAGCCTTCACGGATTCCGATGGCGACGGGGTGTGGGATGTTGCGCGGCCTGCCTCAAACCAGACGGTGCGGGTGAACGGACGCAACAGGACGATTTCCTATCCGGCCGTGCCCGCGGAAACCTTCGTGGACATGGGCAACGGAATTTACGACACCGGCGAGACGTATTTCGATGATCGCAATGGACGCTACGATTATGGCGCGCAAGCCACTGGGACGATCACGGGTTCCCAAACGCCGGGGGCCGGGCAGACGACGGCAGCGGGGCACAGCACCGAGATCACGCCACCCGATCTCTCGGTCATGTTCTATGCACAGGCCAGCAGCGGCACGGCACCGTCCGGTGCCGCGAACGACTGGGGAAGCGATGTGAACGTGGCATCCGGCAGTTTCAATAGTTCCGGGAAAATCATGAATTCGAGCGACCCCCGGCATATTTTCGTGAAAAATCCGACCGGCCGCACCTACACACCGGTTCCGGGGCGCAACGATTACTTTTTGGAGGACCCCACCGATGCCAGTTATGGCGAGTCTCACCAGTACATCGACGTGAACTCCAACGGGAATGACATGGTTTATTATGTCGACGGAAATGTCTATATCCACAACCCGAGCACGTACGATTTCATGTTCCGGGATCCCGGCACCAAGCTGACGATCGTGGCGAATGGGAACATCACGATTTCCGACGAATTCTGGTATAACGGAGGCACGACCAATCCCGCTGACGGTCTGGCGTTGATCGCGATGAAAAATCCGGCGGTCACCAACAGCGGCAATATTTATCTGGGTGATGCACAATTTGGCACCGGCGGCGACATTCATGCCATGCTGTATGCGGAGAACAATTTCGTCGACAACAATTTGAATACTGCCGGCCAGCCGTACCTGAGCGTGTTCGGCAACATGACGGCGGGCAACCTGGTGAATATCAACCGGGGCTCCCTGTCGGCGTCGCGCACGCGCCTGGATGTGACGCTGGATGAGCGCATCGTGGCGCGGCGGAACCTGCCGCCGGGGCTGCCCCAGGCGTTGTCGGGGCAGCGCAGCATTTCAGTTACGGGGGCATGGGAAGTTGTGAAGGGCACATGGTACACGCAGTCACCGCTCCTATGAACGGATGCGAGGACGGAGGAGGTTGTAGTGAACAAGCAGCGCAAGTTTTCCAATATCCGACTGACGCAGCAGTTTCATTCGCGGCACATGGGCCTTTGGGTGGCGATTTCCGTGACCCTGGTGATGCTCTGCAATGTGTTGCTGTATGTGATCCTGATGCAGCAGTGGGGCTATTCGAGCGAGATGGAGGGTGAATTCGGCGGCGGGCCGTCATTCCTGTTGCGCGGGGCGGGGATCGTGCTGACCCTGGAGGCTCTGTTTTTCGCGGCGGCGCTGGTGCTGCTGGGGAAGGCCACGAGCCATCGCATTGCGGGCGCGTTTTTGGGCATGCAGAAAACATGCGAGCGGGTCACCGGCGGCGAACGCACGGCCCGGCAAAAATTCCGGACCTACGATGGCCTCGCCGATCTCGAGAAGGCGTTCAATGCCATGCTCGATGCGCTCACAGGCGACAAGAGCACGAAATAGCCCGCACGTCTTGCCGCTTGGCGCACCTCCCATTCCGCGATATACATCCTGCGCAGGTGCCTTGGGGCCCCGACGGTCCACTGGCGCCGAGGAGGAGTCCGGCCCATGTCCAGTCCGCTCATTGTTCTGCTCGTGCTGTGTGCCCTTGGAATTGGGGTCTTGCTGGGCTGGCTGGCCGCTGCGGTCCGCCATGCGGCGGCGAAGGCCGAACTCCAGGCCAGCGTCGCAGCCCTGGAGCAGGCACGCGCCGGCGATGGGGAAAAGTTGGCCTGGTCCGAGCAGGCCGAACGGCGTTTGCGCGAGTCCTTTGAAGCCCTCGCCGCCCAGGCGCTGCATTCCAACGCGGAAGCGTTTGTCCGCCAGACGCGCGAACAGCTAGACGGCACGGTCAAGCAGATCAAAGGCGACTGGTCGGCGCAACGCGAACAGTTTGCCAATCTTGTGCAGCCTGTTGAAAAGAGCCTCAAGACCCTGGATGATCAGGTGCGGCAGATGGAGCAGAAGCGCGAGGGGGCCTACCGTTCACTCGAGCAGCACATTGGCGAGTTGCAGAAGGCGCAGCGCGAATTGCGCGACGAAACCGGGCACTTGCGTTCGGCGTTGACGACCAATTCGCGCGCGCAGGGCCACTGGGGCGAGCTGCAATTGCGGCGCATCGTGGAATTGAGCGGCATGCTCTCGCATGTGGATTTCGACGAGCAGGTGCAGGCCGGCGATCAGCGCCCGGACATGGTGATTCATCTGCCCAACGGTGCGGACATCCCCGTGGATGCCAAGACGTCCATGGAGCACTTCGCCAAAGCCAGCGCCGCCGGCGACGAGCCAACGCGCCGCGCCGCGTTGAAGGCCCATGCGGCGGCCATGCGCGGGCACGTCCGTAGTCTGGGCGCAAAGGAATACTGGAGCAAGCTGGGGCCATCCCCGGAAGTGGTGGTTATGTTCGTGCCCAGTGAGGCCTGTCTGGGGGCGTCATTTGAAGAGGATCCGCAATTGATTGAGGACGGGCTGCGCCAACACGTGCTACTGGCCACGCCGGTGACGCTGTATGGATTGCTCAAGGCGATTGCCTTCGGCTGGCAACAGCAGGCGATGGCGGAGAATGCGCGTGCCATCGCGGAGGAAGGCAAGAGCCTTTGCGAACGCCTCGCGGTGTTTCTTAATCACTTACAGAAGACGGGGCGCAATCTGGACGCCACGGTACGTGCCTACAACGAGGCGGTCGGGTCCGCCGAGAGCCGTGTGATGCCGTCGGCGCGGCGGCTGCGCGAATTAAAGGCGACCGACAGGGAGTTGGAAGGCGCGGCACCGGTCGATCAGCAGGTGCGTTTGCCGACCAGCAGCGCGGAGTCGTAACACTTGTCGACACGGATGAGGGTCGCGCGTCGATTTCCTCAATTTTCGTGGTTCATCGGCTCCGATTCCTGGTTCCAAGCCGGCCCAAGCGTCGATTGGTGGCCGTTGGGTGCCGACTGCGCCTATATTGGCGTAATAATTGCTGTATTTTCAAGATTGGGTGCTTCCACGGGCACATCATTGTACGAAGTTCGGAGCTGTACCCTCTATGGCCAAGATCCTTGTCGTCGATGATCAGGAGAGTTTTCTAAGCCTGATTGCGCAGTTGTTGACCTCCCGGCGCTACGACGTCACGGCACTCACGGACGGCCAGTGCGCGCTGGAGAAACTCTCCACCGAATCCTTTGAACTCGTGATCTGCGACATCAACATGCAGCCCGTGGGCGGGATGAGCGTGTTGCGCTGGATTCGCGAGCACCACGCGGAATTACCGGTCGTGATGTTGACAGGCTATGGCAGCGTGGAAACGGCGCAGGAATCCCTGACGTTGGGCGCGTTCGATTATATCACCAAACCCTTCGAAATGGCCGACGTGCTGTGGACTGTGGAGCGCGCGCTGGCCAAGCCGGAAGCGGCGGCCCCGCAAATGGCGGTGCCGGATATTCAATACGTTGCCGGCGATCTGGTCGTGCATAGCCTGGCGATGCGCGCGGCGCTGGGCCTGTTGCGCCGGCTGGCCCCCACCAGTTTGCCGTTGTTGATTACCGGAGAGCCGGGGGTCGGCAAGCGTCGCGTGGCGCGCGCCATGCAGGCGTTGAGCGGGCGCCCGTCCGGTGCCTACTACATGCTGGATTGCGCCGATCTTGGGGATGGCTCAAGACCGAGCCGGCCGGAGGCAGGCCGATCTTCGGCGGGTGCGGAGCCCCCGCCGGCGCCGGGTGGATCCACGGACTACACGCTTTGCCTTGTACACGCGGAACGGCTACCGATGGCATTCCAGATGGATCTCCTTCAATTGTTGGAGCCCCGGAACCCACCTTTCTCGGCCGCGACCGCCGCTGAGGAGGAACCGCCGCCCCGTGTGGCGTCCCCCGGCCCACGCATCATCGCCACGACCTCGGTGGATCTCGCGAGGCAAGTCAGTGAAGGGCGGTTTTCCCGCAAGTTGCACGAACGGCTCCGTCGGTTCACCGTACACGTACCGGCCCTGCGCGATCGCCGTGAGGACATCCTGCCGCTGGCTTACGATGTGATGCTCCAGAAATTCGGCGCGGCCTTGCTGCCGATGATGGACCTGGATGTCCGTGGTATTCTGGAACAGCACGACTGGCCGGGAAATATTTGCGAGCTTCAGGCGGTGGTTGGCCAAGTCATGGCCAGACAACCTGGAACCCAAATTACGCGCGCGCATCTGCCGGATTCGCTGTGCCAGCATGGAGTGACGTTCGTGGCGGGTGCGGTCCGCGATGTGCGGGCGGAGGCCCGGGGGCACTGGCTGCGCCGGTTCCTCAACGAACACGTGGCGAAACCCGCCATGGCGGGCCCGGCGACGAAAAGGCCCCGTGCGGTCCCGGTGGAACGTTGACCGGTCCGAGATTCTCCCGCATTTGCACTCCACGGCGACGTCGTGTATCGTGCTGCTTTTCGCCATGCCCCATTCCAGCAGGAGAGGCACATGAAAGCCAGGCGTCCGTCGCGGATTCGCCGTGATCCGGTCAGGCGTGGGACCGCGCTGCGCTTCGGCATCGTCGGCCTTGGCAATATCGCGGCCTTTCACGCGCAGGCCGCGCGGGCGCTGAAGGGCGGCGTTCTGCATAGTTGTTTCAGCCGCGCGCCGAAAAAGGCCCAGGCGTTTGCCCACAAACACGGGTGCCGGCCCTTTTTTGACTATCGCGCCTTTCTGGCGGACCCAGCGCTGGACATCGTCACCATCTGCACGCCATCCGGCGCGCACCTGGATCCCGCGTTGGCGGCGGCGCGGGCAGGAAAGCATCTCATCGTGGAAAAGCCGCTTGAAATTACGCCGGCGCGTTGCCGGCGGATCATGGCGGCCTGCCGTGCGGCGGGGGTGAAGCTCGTGACGGTGTATCCGTCGCGCTTTCAGGATGTCAGCCGGGCGATGAAGGCGGCCGTGGAAAAAAGACGGCTGGGCAGCCTCGTCAGTGGCAGCGCCTACGTGAAATGGTTTCGACCGCAGCGATACTACGACACACGCGCCTGGTGCCGGACCTGGGGCGCCTCCGGTGGCGGCGCGTTGATGAACCAGGGCATTCACAGCGTCGATCTTCTGCTCTGGCTGATGGGCGATCCGGTGAGGGTGGCGGCCTTCATGAGCCGACCCACCCGCCGGGGGATCGAAGTTGAAACCAACGTGGTGGCGGCATTGGAATTTCCCGGCGGCGCGCTGGGTGTGATCGAGGCCTCCACGGAGGTCTTTCCCGGCTATCCCAAGCGCATCGAGATTTGCGGCGCGCATGGCGCGATCGCGGCGTCTGAAGAAGAGCTCGCGCGCTGGGATTTTGAAGCAGCACGGCCTGGGGATGCCGGGATTCTCCGGAAATTTGCAAAAAAATCCGGCGCCAGCGGCGGCAGTTCGGACCCGCTGGCGATTTCGTATGAGGGCCACCGCCGCCAGTTCCAGGAACTTGTCGATGTGCTACAGGGGCGCAAACGCGCGCTGACGTGCGATGGAGCCGAGGGATTGCGCAGCGTTCGCGTCGTGTGTGCAATTTACGAAAGCGCCCGTACGGGGCGGCCGATTCGGCTGCGATAGTCCGCGTGTTGCATGGCGGGGCGGCGTTCGTTATGGTGTCGGCTTTCGCAGGGAAACGCCGCCATTTTGGTAGCCAGGAGCATGCGCACATGAGCAACCCACGCCCGACCATTTTCCCCGGTTTCAATCAGATTCTGCACGGTGGCGACTACAACCCCGACCAGTGGCAACATGCGCCCGAGGTCATCGAGGAAGACTTTCGGCTGATCAAGTTGGCGGGGTGCAACACCTTCTCGCTCGGGATCTTTTCGTGGACCAGCTATGAGCCGGAGGAGGGGCGGTTTACGTTCGACTGGCTGGACCGGATCATGGACCGCATGGCGCAGGACGGGCACAGGGCGATCCTCGCCACGCCCAGCGGCGCGAAGCCGGCGTGGATGTCCTTCACGTATCCGGAAATCCGGCGTGTCGACGGGCAGGGGTTGCGGGATCTGCATCGGCGGCGCCACAACCACTGCTGGTCATCGCCGGTGTATCGCGAAAAAGTGCGCATCATCAACACCAAGCTGGCCGAGCGCTACGGTAAGCATCCCGCGCTGGCGATGTGGCACATCTCGAACGAGATGAATGGCGAATGCTATTGCGACCTGTGTCTGAAATGGTGGCAGGAGTGGCTGCGGGAAAAGTACGGCACGCTTGAGGCGTTGAACCAGGCGTGGTGGAGCCATTTCTGGAGCCATACGTTCACGGACTGGTCGCAAGTCGAGCCTCGTGATTTCAGCTTGGATGGTATGCGTGTGGACTGGTTGCGTTTCACCAATCACCAATTGCGTGATTTTTATCTCTGGGAGTGCCGACCCTTGCGTGCGCATTCGGTGGCGCCGATCACGACCAACTTCATGGGACTGCACCCGCCGGTGGATTATGCCAAGCTGGCGGAGATCGTGGACGTGATTGCGGACGATCAGTACCCTGCCTATTACCCGGACGACCCGAACCTGGTGAGATCCGCGGTGAATGTCAGCTTCAAGGGAAATCTATACCGGTGCTTCAAGCCGGACCGGCCCTGGATGCTGATGGAGAGTTGCACGGGTGCGCCTCAGTGGAAGCAGCCGACGCATTTGAAGCGGCCCGGCGTGCATCAGACCGAGATGTTGCAGGCGCTGGGGGGCGGCGCGGAGGGGACGTGCTATTTCCAGTGGCGCAAGGGGCGAGGATCCTGCGAGAAATTTCACGGCGCGGTGGTCGACCACGCCGGGCATGAGCATACGCGCGAGTTTCGCGACGTTGCTGATTTGGGCGCGCTTTACAGGAAGTTGCCCGAGGTGCTGGGCAGCGTGGTGCAGTCCGAGGTTGCGATGCTGTACGACTGGGAGTCCCGCTGGGGCATTGAGCATTCCGATGGGCCGGGGTTTCGCGACGAGATGTATGCGGACGCCATGTGCGACCACTATCACCCCTTCTGGGAACAGGGAATTTCCGTGGACGTACTGTCGAGCGAGCGTGATTTCAGTGGTTATCGGGTGGTGATTGCGCCCTTGTTGTGGATGTTGAAGCCCGGCGTGGCGGCGCGCGCGCGGGCGTTCGTGGAGGCTGGCGGCGTTTTCATCACCACGTTCTTCTCCGGAATATGTGACGAGCACAATCTTTGCTTCACGGGTGGGTGGCCGGGTGATGGACTGATGGCGCTTTGCGGTGTCTGGAATGAAGAGACGGATGTGCTGAGGGAGGATGAGACGCGGCGCGTGCGTACGACGGGCGGGGCCTGGGCTGGGAAGAAGCGCGTGTATCAGGCCGGGCATGTTTGCGGGGTGGCGCATCTGCGTGGGGCCAAGGCGCTGGCGGTGTATGATCAGGATTTTTACAAGGGGCAGCCGGTGCTCACGCGCAACACGGTGGGCAAGGGGCAGGCCTATTACCTGGCGGCGCGCGTTGAGGTGGACTTCCTGCGCGCGTTTTACGGCAAATTGGTGCGTGACATGACGTTGCAACGCCCGCTGGCCGCCGCGCTGCCGCGCGGGGTGACGGTGCAGGAACGCGTGAAGGCGCAGACGCGCTATTTATTCATTCAAAATTTCAACAACACGGCGAAACGCATTGCGCTGGATGCCACGTGCAAGTACCGCAGATTGCGGGATGGGAAGGCCGTTCGCGGGACGCTCGCGCTGGCGCCCATGGGCAGCGATATCCTGGCGCGATAGCACAATTCGCGCCGCAGGCGCGTTATGGGGAGCCCGCATGAATCTCGCATCCGTTTTTTCCAGCAACATGGTTTTGCAGCAGGACCGTCCGGTTCCCGTATGGGGAACGGCGGATGCGGGCGCGTCCGTGACGGTTTCCTTTGCCGGGCAGCGCGCGCAGGGCGTCGCGGATGAGGCGGGCCGCTGGGCCGTGCGGCTGGAGGCCATGCGTGCCAGCGCGGAGCCGCGCGCCATGGCGGTGGAATCCGGCGGTCAAACGAGCACGCTGGATAATATCGTGGTGGGCGAGGTCTGGCTCTGCTCTGGCCAGTCCAACATGCAGATGTCGGTGATCCAGGCGCGTGACGGTGCGGCGGAGGTCGCGGGGGCGCGGTTCCCGGAAATCCGGCTGCTGGCCGTGCCCCAACGCGCGGCGGACGTTCCCGAGCGAACGTTTCCCGGGGTTGCCTGGGCGGTCTGCACGCCCGCGTCCGTGGCGGAGTTTTCCGCCGTGGGGTATTACTTTGGGCGTGCGTTGCACCGGCGGCTTGGGGTGCCGGTTGGATTGATCAACGCGTCCTGGGGCGGCACGGTGGCGGAAGCCTGGACCAGCCAGGAGGGGTTGCATGCGGAGCCGGCCTTGCGCGAACTGGTGGAGGAATCCGCGCGCAACCGCCCGGAGGATTTTCCTGCGCGGCACGCGCAGTGGCGGGCTGGAATTGCCGCGCACGATGCGCGCACGGCGGACGTGGAGAACGACGGGCACGGCCGGGGGTGGGCGGCGCTGGCGGAGCCAGCCGGCGCTTGGGAGACGATGACGCTGCCGACTCACTGGCAAAGCCAGGGGTTGAATTTTAGTGGTATTTTCTGGTTCCGCATGGCCGTTACGCTTCCAGCGGCCTGGGCTGGAAAGGCCTTGCGGCTTGCGCTCGGCGCCGTTGACAAGAGCGACCTGACCTATTTCAACAACGTGGAAGTCGGCAGCCTCACCATGCGGCAGGATCCGGATGCCTGGGCAACGATGCGCGTCTACAGCGTGCCTGGGACGTTGGTTCGCGCGGGGTGCAACGTCATTGCCGTGCGCGTGACCAGCAACAAATTTGCCGGCGGGATGACGGGCCCAGCCGACGCGATGTACCTGGCCTGCCCCGAGCTTCCGGATGCGCGGCCCATTCCGCTGGCCGGCGCCTGGCGCTATGCGGTTGAGAAAAGTTATGGACTGGTGCAGCTTCCGCCGGAGCCCGTATCGCCGAATGCGGCGAACCGGGTGAGCGTGCTGTACCAGGGCATGATCGCGTTTCTGGCGCCGTATGCCGTGCGTGGCGCCATTTGGTATCAGGGCGAATCCAACGCGACGCGGCCACGGCAATATCGCGTGCTCTTTCCAGCGCTGATCCGCGACTGGCGGCGGATTTGGGGCCAGGAGGCTTTTGCGTTTCACTTCGTGCAGCTGGCGAATTACAGGGCCCGGAACGCGAAACCCGTCGACAGCAACTGGGCCGAGTTGCGTGAGGCGCAAGCGTTGGCATTGACGCTTCCGCAGACCGGCATGGCGGTGACAATCGACATTGGCGATGCGGACGATATTCACCCCGCGAACAAGCAGGACGTGGGCCTGCGTCTGGCGCACAGCGCCCTGCATCGAACCTACGGCATGCAGGAGGTTGTGGCGGGGGGGCCGATGCTGGCCTCCGCGCAACTAGAGGGACGTGCCTGGCGCCTTGCATTTGACGGCGCGGACGGCGGATTGGCGGGGTGTGACGGGATCCTGCGGGGGTTTGCGATTGCCGGGACTGACCACACGTTTGCCTGGGCCGATGCGCGCATTGAAGGCGTGACGGTCGTGGTATCGAGCCCCGCGGTGGCGGAGCCGGTGGCGGTGCGCTATGGGTGGGCGGATAATCCGGCTTGCAACCTCGTCAACGGCGCCGGCCTACCCGCGGTGCCGTTCCGGACTGACGATTGGTAGTGGGATTGCGACGAAGGGCGGCCAGGCGGTTACCCCTCCCAGGTCTATGCATTCAACATGATACGGATCGGCATTGTGGGGGCGGGGACGGCGGGTTGGGTGCATTCCCGGCATTACCGCTATCTCCAGGGGGTGGACGTGGTGGCGATCTGCGATCCGTCGAAGGCACGTCGCGTTGATCTTGGGCGCAAGCACAAGGCCGCCGCACACTATGCGGATTATCGCGAGATGTTGGCGCGCGAATCACTTGACGGGATTTCCAATTGTACCCCGGATGCGTTGCATGCCGAAGTGGCTCTGGCGGCGATCCGGCGCGGGTTGCCGGTGTTGAGTGAGAAGCCGATGGCGGTGACGCTGGCGGACGCGCGGCGGATGCAGGCCGCGGCGCAGCGGCACGGGGCGATTGCGATGATCAACTTCGGGTATCGCCATTCGGGGGCCCTGGCGCGCGCGGCGCGGATGATCCGTGACGGCAAGCTCGGGAATATTCGGCACGTTGAGGGGTCGTGCCTGCAGAGCTGGCTGGTGTCGGATTATTGGGGGCATTGGAGCGAGCCGGGCGCGGTGTGGAAGTTGAGCACAAAAGGGGGCAATCGGGGGGCGTTGGGGGATTTGGGGTGCCATTTGCTGGATTTTCTGACGGTACTTTGCGGCGATATCGCCAAAGTCGATTGCCGGTTGAAGACCTTTTCCAAGGGCGTGCCGGGGGAAACCATGGGCGGGTATGCGCTGGATGCCAACGACAGCCTGGCGGCCATGGTCGAGTTTGCCAGCGGGGCCTTTGGCGTGCTGCATGCCTCGCGATGGGCCACGGGGCATACGAACAGTTTAAAGGTTACGGTATACGGCGATCGTGGGGCGGTGGCGATTGACGCCGTGGACGCGCCGCATGTGTTGCGCATGGTTACCGGGAAAAGAAGCATCGCGCGCGCCGCCTGGCGCGAGGTGGCGTGCCGACCCGAAGCCATGCCGTTCGAGCGGTTTGTGCGCGCGATCCGCTCTCTGCGCGGCGGAGCGCCTGATTTTTTTGACGGGCTGAAGAATCAGGCGCAGCTGCAGGCCTGTGTCCTGTCCGCGCAGCACGAGAGGCCGGTGCGAGTGATTCACCCGCCGAGGGTTGGTTTGTAGTAGCCCTTTTCCGCGGTGCGCCAGTATTTGAGGGTGATTGCGAGTTTCTTTTTGATGTTCTCGGTCACGTTGGGCTCGAGGATGAACGGGCCGGTGAACGACGGATGCTGGGCGGTGTGGAACAGGGGCACGGGAGAGCGCTTGATCAGGTCGAGCAGCTCCACAACGTTGTCCAGTTCCCAGCGCATGGCGCGGTACATATACCAGAGGCCTTGCGAACCGAGGTCGCCCTTGGGCATGCGCGGCAGGGCCTGGCCGATGGTGGTGGTCTTGGGGGCGATGGCGTTTTCGGCGTCGCGCAACTGGCTCAAGGTGGCGACCTGAAGATAGTGGCGCACGGTGAGGGTCATCGAGCGTTGGGCGCGCACGCGGAAGGCGTCCGCGATCAGGCGCGCGCCGGCGCCGCGGCGGGTGGCACGTTTCGCGGCGGACTCCAGCGACGTCGCGGCTTCGGCGAGGGTGGCCTCCACGCCATCGATGGCGCAGCAGGTGTGCGAGGCTTCGTTCCAGGTTTCCACCATACGCGGGCCTTCGATGTTCAGATAGTTCAGCCAATCGTCGGGCTGGGCGCCCTTGGACTGATAGAGGTAGGGTGCCCAATAGTTGATTTCGGCATCGGTGAGCATGTCCTGGTGCGCGACGAGTGGACGGGTGAGCCAGCGCAGCAGGACGGGGCCGCTTTCGTGGTGCACCATACCGCTGTTGGCCATGGTATCGGCGCGATCCAGGGCGAACCAGGCGTCGACGACCTCCTCCGCCACGGTATCGCCGTACATTTTCCCGGCGAGGTGGACGAGTGTATCCATGCGTTTTTTGCCGGTGGTGGCGGGCGGCATATCCAAGGCGAGTTGGAGGGCCTCGAAGTATTCCGGGGAGTTGCCGCCGCTTTGGAAGAAGCGCACGCCGGACGTCTGGAGTGCGGTGGCGCCGCCGACGACGGCGAGCGGGGTGGGCAGGCGGTCGATGGTGGGGAAGGGGCGGAAAATGGGATGGCCGCCCCAAGTGCCGGCGTAGGTCAGCGAGCATTCGGCTTTGAGTGGTTCGGGGGCCATGCCGATGAGGCCGATGCCGGGTTCGAGGTTATCGAGGACCAGATGGGTTTCGTCGTCATTGAACCAGCCATAGACCGAGCCGAAGATTTTCGCATTCACGCCGCCGTCGGCGGAGCCTTGGCGCACGACGCGCAGGAACTCGATCACCTGCTTGCCCATGTGCGGGCGTTCGTTGCCGGTGGGGCCGTTCGGGCCGTTGAAGAGGCGCTTGCCCCAGGGATAAAAGGCGCCGCAATCGTTTGTGTGGAAATGGAAGATGTCGAGCAGGGGGCATTCCTCGGCGAGTTTTTTAAAGGCGGCGCGGTAGAGGGCGCGCACCTCGGGGTGATTCGTGTTGGGGGTGAAATACATGCCATTGGCGCGCAGGCTGTTGTCCGCGCGCGAGCCACGCCATTGCGGGTGCTTCTTGTAGACACGTTCCGGGAAGAAGTGTGGTTCGAGGCCGTAGTAGGCGCAGCGCATGCCGAGTTTTTTGGCGATGGCGTGCTTGGCCTTCATGAAAGCCAGCTGGCGTTTGACCCAGGCGGCGGGATAGGCGTCCTCCATGCCGGGCACAGTGACGTGTTTGAAGACGCAAGGGATTACGGCGGACCACTCGCACCAGGGGCTGTCTTTTTCGTCGCCCCAGTAGGTGGTTTTTTCGGCGAGATCCGAGATGAAGAGATGCGTGAAGCCGGCGGATTTGGCCTGGCGGGCGAGGGCTTCGAATTCCTTGAGGTTGTTGGTGCGGGGGCTGAAGCAGAGGTTTTTTTCGGTGGATTTGGACTTGGCCATGGTCACTCCTTGAACGGGCACGTTGTTGCGAAAAAGGCAAAGTATGGAGATGGCGTTTGGGGGATGCAATGACTTTTTATCGGGAGATAGTCAAGGGGCTTGATGCGCGCCGCACAACCTGCAACCATCCTGCCTTGTTATGCCAGAACGAACCGATCCAGAACCCGACTTGTTGTCATCCGGCGCGTTGCTCACTCAGTACCGCGACGGGCTGCTTCAGGACACGCTGCCCTTCTGGTTTCCGCGCTGTGTCGATGCCGAGCATGGCGGCTACATTTCGGCGGTTGATCGTGACGGGACGTGGATCGACACGGACAAATGGATATGGTTGCAAGGGCGCTATGCGTGGATGCTCGCCACGCTTTACAACACGGTTGAGCGCCGGCCCGAGTGGCTGGCGTGGGCGCAATCCGGATTGGATTTTCTGGACAAGTACGGTGCGGATACGGACGGGCGCATGTTCTTCCACGTCACGCGCGAGGGGCGGCCCATCCGCAAACGCCGTTATGCTTTTTCCGAGATCTTTGCATCCATTGGACATGCGGCCTACGCGCGCGCCACGGGTAGCGACCGCCATGCCGCGCGTGCGCGGGAACTCTTTGATCTGTTCACGCGCTGGCATTTTACGCCGGGGTTGATGCCGCCCAAGTTCACGGATACGCGACCGGCCACGGGAATCGGATCGCGCATGGGTGCGATCGTCACGGCGCAGGAGTTGCGCGCCAACCTGGGGCCGGATCCGGCGCTGGACGGCTGGATCGACCGGTGCATCGACGACGTGCGCCGGTTGTTCGTGAAGCCGGAACTCGGCGTGGTGATGGAAACCGTCGGGCCCAACGGGGAGGTGCTCGATCATCTCGACGGGCGCATGCTGCTGCCGGGGCACGCCATCGAAGTGGCGTGGTTCATCATGCACGAGGGCAAGTTGCGCGGCAATGCGGACTACGTGCGGCTTGGCTGCCAGATGCTGGATTTCATGTGGGCGCGCGGCTGGGACGAGGAATTCGGCGGTCTGTTCTATTTTCGCGATTTGCACGGCAAGCCCGTGCAGGAATATTATCACGACATGAAGTTCTGGTGGGTTCACAACGATACCATCATCGCCACGCTGCTGGCGTGGACGCTGACGGGCGATGAGAAATACCGGCGCTGGCACGCGCAGGTGCACGACTGGTCGTACCGGCATTTCCCCGATGCCGAGCACGGCGAGTGGTATGGATATCTGCACCGCGACGGGCGTGTTTCTTCGGGGCTCAAAGGCGGCACCTGGAAGGGCTTTTTCCACCTGCCGCGCATGCAGTGGTATTGCTGGAGGTTGCTGGAAGAAAAAGCGGCCGCCCACGCCAAGGGGGCGTGACATGACCGGCGATATCATCCAGGCCATCGCGCAGGTGTTCGGCGTGTGTTTGATTGGCTGGCTGGCCGCGCGGCTGGGCTATCTGAACGAGCATGACGTTGGGCGCTGGTCGCGGCTGCTGATCGACATCCTGTTCCCCATGCTCGTGTTTCAATCGATTGTTCGCGGCTTCGATGCCGACCGTTTTCGCGAGCTATGGATCCTGCCGGTGCTGGGCCTTGGCATCGTGGTGATTGGCGCGCTTTGCGGCGTTCTGCTGCGCCACACCGTGAAGTCGCACGAACCTGAAATCCGCAACACGTTTCACCACTTTTGCGCGGCCAACAATTATGGCTTCATTCCTGTGATCATCGTGCAGAGCCTGTGGGGTGATCAGGGCATGGCCAACCTATTCGTGCTCAATCTGGGGTCCACGATCGGCTACTGGACGATTGGCGTGGCCTTGCTGGGCGGCGCGAGCATCCGCACGACGGCGCGCAACATCGTGTCGCCCACGTTGGTGTCGCTGGGGCTGGCATTGTTGCTGTCGTTGACCGGGATGAGCCGGCATGTCCCGGCGTTGTTGCTGCGCGTGTTCGAGTCGGCTGGTGCGGTGGCGGTGCCGGCAATGTTAATGCTCGGAGGGGCCACGCTGTATCCGTTGCCGGCGTTGACGGATCGCCGTGATCTGGCGTGGCTGACGATAAACCGGCTGATCCTCATTCCCGCGGTGACGATCCTGCTGCTTGTGGCGCTGCCGCTGTCTGCGGACGTGCGCAACGTGGCGATCATCGTGGCCTTGATGCCGGTGCCGATCAGCTCCATGGTGCTGGCGCGGCGTTTCGGGGGCTCCCCACGCTTCGCGGCGCAGGCGGCGGTGGTCACCACGCTGGCTGCGATTATCACGATTCCCCTGGCGGTGGTGTTGTTGCAATCATTGTTGCGGGGCTAAGCCAAGGCCATGATGCGCATCAAACGCGAAACAACCCGGGCCACGCTGCTGCTGGTTGCGGCGGCGGTGCTGTGGAGTTTGGCGGGTGTCTTTATCAAGGTGATTGACTGGAATCCGCCGGCCATCGCCGGGGTGCGCAGTTTACTGGCCTTGCCGTTGCTTTGGGCCTATGTGCGGCGGCACGGTGGCGTGCGTTGGGGATGGAGCCACGTCGCGGGCGGGATGGCCTATTGCGCGGTGGTGATCATGTTCGCCATGGCCACGCGCATGACCACTGCGGCGAATGCGATCATGTTGCAGTACACGGCGCCGATTTACGTGGCCCTGTTCAGTGTGTGGTTCTTGAAGGAAAAGGTGCGCACACGGGACTGGGTGGCCATCGGGGCCGCGCTCTTTGGCATGGCGCTTTTCTTTTTCGACAAGCTGACCGTCAGCGGGTTTTGGGGCAATGTGATCGCGCTGGTGAGCGGCGTGGCGTTCGCGGGCCTGACCTTGATCATGCGCCGGCAGAAAGATTCCACGCCCATCGGTTCATTGCTGGTCGGAAATATTCTGACGGGGGTCGTTTGTCTGCCGTTCATGTTCCAGGCGCCGCCACAGGCGGTGGGGGACTGGCTCTTGCTCGTGGTCCTCGGCGTGTTTCAACTTGGGCTTTCCTACTTGTGCTTCGCCGTGGCGATTTCCCATGTGCCGGCGGTGCGGGCAATCACGATCACGACGCTTGAGCCGATTCTGAATCCGCTGTGGGTCTTTCTATTCATCGGGGAACGGCCTGGCACCTGGGCGCTGCCGGGAGGGGCGATCGTGCTGGGCTCGGTGTTGGTGCGCGCTGTGATGGCGAGCCGGGAGAAACCAGAGCCGTAGGGGGACGACCCAACGACATCACGCGCGATGGGGTACACAAATTGCGTTGCAGGAACTCGGGTACTTGACGAAGATGGCCTTGATGACGCTTACCCATGAGCAGGTTCGCACCTATTTTCGTGATGGGGTATTGCCGCTGGGGCAGGTACTTGACATGGCCACGGTGGAGGCCGCCCGTGAGCATCTTGAGGCCCTGCGCCAGCGCAACCTGATGGACAATCCGTCGCAAGATCCGGCGCGGCGCAGTTTCCGTCTGCTCATGGTCAGTTCGCATGATGCCTGGTTCAATCAGATCGTCACGGCGCCTGCCGTGCTGGATGCCGCCGAATCCGTGCTCGGCCCCAATGTTCAATACTTTCAGGACAATGTCTTTTATAAGCCGGCGCGCGACGGGGCCCTCACGGCGTGGCACCAGGACAACTTGTGGTGGCATGCGGATCCGCCGAACATGCTCACGATCTGGATCGCGCTGGATGACGTGGATGCGAGCAACGGGGCGGTGCAGTACATTCCAGGAAGCCACGCCGCGCTGATCCCTGGCACACAGGTGGTGAATGATCCCAAGCACGGAACGTACAACATGCTGGCGGCGGAGCAGGTCGATGCCGGCAAGGCGGTGTCCTTTGTGCTGCCCGCGGGGCATGCGGTCATGCACCACTGCCTGACGATCCACGGCGCGCCACCGAACAATGGTGACCGGCCGCGGCGCGGCTATACGGTGCATTTGCAGCCTGCCGGGCTGTTGAAGCAACGGGTCGAAGACGCGCCGTTGCTGCGCGGTGTCATGCCGGCGTGATTTGGCGATGAAACACAGCGTCACGATTCGCGCCGGTGCCGCCGAGGTGGAGATCACTCCGGCGATGGGAATCCAGATTGCCGGCGACATTGGCCGGTACCGGCCGGTCGAAGAGGTGCGCGACCCGCTGTTCGCCAAGGCGCTCGTGATCGAGCGTGGCCGCCAGCGCGTGTGCTGGCTCGTGCTGGACGTGCTCGCGATCGGCCGCCCAGCGGTGGATGAAATTCGCCGCCAGGCGGCGGCCCGTTTCGGCTTGGTCGCGGACAACATCCTGGTGCACGCCACGCAGACCCATTCGGCGCCGGCGGTCGGGCACTTTTTTGTTTTTGACCAGGATGTCCTGGGACTGTTTCCCAAGGAGCATCCGTGGTTGCTGGGCGGCGATGATCGCTACAATCCCGTTTGCATCGAGGGCGCGGTGCAAGCCATCGGCCAGGCGGTTCAAAATCTCAAGCGGGCGCGCGTGGAGGTGGGGCGCGGCGTGGATGGGCGCGTGGCCTTCAATCGCCGCTTCATCATGCGCGACGGGACGGGGCGGACGCATCCGCCCGCGTGTTCACCGGATATCCTTTGCAGCGAAGGGCCTGCCGATCCCGAGGTCGGCGTGCTGCGCTTCACGCATGCGGATGGCAAGCCGCTGGCCTACGTGTTGCATCACACCTGCCACCCCACGCACGGCTACCCGAAACGATGGATCTCCGCCGACTGGCCCGGCACGTGGGCCAGGGGGGTGGTGGAATTGGGGGGTGGCGAAGGCGTCGCGCTGGTGTTCAATGGCTTCTGCGGCAACATCCATCATGGCAACCACCTCGATCCGCACTGGAAGGATGACTTTCATGAGATGGGGCGCAAACTGGCAGAGACTACGGCCGCCGTGCTCACGCGCATGACGCCCATGGAGCGGCCAGAACTCGCCGTTGCCGCGCGGACGCTGCGCATCCCGATGCGCTCACCCACACCCCAAGAGGTCCGGGACGCGCGCGCCCTGCTGAAAAAACACCCGCAGCCGACCTGGACGGATGCGGCGCACACGGCCGTGAGCTGGGACTGGGTGTATGCCGCGATGCGATTGGATCTTGCGTACAATGTGAAGCGCCAACCACGCTTCGATTATCCCGTTCAGGCATTCCGGCTTGGCAGTGTGGGCATCGTGGCGGTGCCGGGCGAGCCGTTTGTTGAAGAGCAGTTGCGCATCAAGGAGCATTCGCCCGCGCCCTTCACCTTCACGGCGCACATGTCCAACGACTACGTCGGCTACCTCCCGACGCTCGCGGCCTTCCAGCGCGGGGGCTATGAGACGCATACGAGCTCGGGCTCCAAGCTGCATCCCTCGGCGATCCGGCGGGTAGGGGATACGTCCCTGGCGTTGCTGCGGACGCTATTCACGTCCAAGCGCCCAGCGTGACCTTCGGGGTGAAACTCTTAGAAGTCCCGGAAGTACGCCAGCCGGCCCGCGCCGAGCGCGTCGCTCAGGTATTCGGGGCGCCAACTATCAAGGTAGGTGCGGATGAAGCGCTCGAAAAATTCGCGGGTTTCCGGGCGGACGCCATCGAGATAGCCCGGCTTCAGGCACCAGGGCTGAAAGGTGGAGACGTAACCCTTTGTGCGATTGAGTTCCTCGACTCCGCTGGCCGGACGGACAATGGACGCGCGACTGTAGGTCAGATTCAACGTGCGCCTGAGCATGTCCTTGTCGTACGTCCCGCGGTGCAGCGAATTGACGTGGAAGAAGGCCAGATCGCCGGGCTCCAGTTCAAGCCGAACCGCACCCGGTAGTTCCTTCGTTGTGGAATGGTGCAGGCGAATATCGCGCTCCTCGGGCGTGTCCCAGCGCAGGTGCGAACCCGGGACCACCCACGTGTGCCGGGTGGACAGCAGGGGGATGTTGAGGTGCACTTCGCGTGGCGGATCGGCCTCGTCCCGCACGGCGGCCCGTTCCTGTTCCTCGCCCTCCGTCTGATATTGGCAATCCCGGTGCCAGTTCCCTGGACGTGTGTGCCCGGGCGGATTGATAAACATGGCGGCCTGCGAAAACAGCGGAACTTCCCCCATGATCTGTTCGAGCGTCCGGATGGCGACGGGTTCCGCGATCGTGTCCAGCAGGTCGCGCAAGTACTCCGGGTGTTCGCGAAAGCGACCGGGGTGATTCAGATGCAGAATGATCCAGGCATTTGGCTCATAGCCATAGTCCCCCGGTTCGCTCGTCATGGGACATGTGCGCCACTGCGCATAGACGTGCTCCACGATCGTGCGCAGCCGCGCGATGTGCGATGCCTTCAGCACGTTGCGCAGCACGAGATAGCCCTGCGCGCGCCACTGCTCGCGCGGCGATGTCGCGGCAGGCGGCGGCGTTGTTCCCGTTGATTCCATGTCCGTCATTCTCCGCTTCGGGGAGATTACCACAATCTGTTTTGTCGCGACACCCGTATGGTTTTCTTTCCGTGAGGGGCGCCGCTTTGCGCCGCGAGGCTTACTGGGTGAGTTGCGCGAAATAGGCGGCGATGGGCGAAGTGGTCATCTTCACGCCATCACGCACCTGCGCGATGAACTCGCGGACGATGCGGGGGGCGGCGCCGCCGTACTGGTTGTCGTAGCGCTGCCGGCTGGCATGGCGCATGGCAGGTGAAGTTCCCCCCGTTTTTTGGACAGGTGGTTAAGATAGAGTCGTGACGTCCAAAATGACGGGAGATTAGCGATGGCTGCGAAGCGAAAGATACATACGAATGAGTTCAAGGCGCGGGTGGCGCTGGAGGCGGTGAAGGGGATTCGG
>CAMFEP010000020.1 GCA_945949405.1 Kiritimatiellales bacterium | reverse complement strand
CCTGCGCGCACGTCGCCCTCGCCGCACCGCTCTTCGCCATCACGGCCAAACAGGACACCGTCGAGCGCCGCGAAGGCCAGTCCCAGCAACTGCCCCGCGGCACCACGCACCTGACCAGTTCCGAAGTCTGCTATGTCTTCACCCTCAAGCCCAGTTCCCTCACGATCCCCACCAACGCCACCGCGCAATGGGTCGTGCTCAAGGAATCCAAGGACGGCCGCCTGGCCCCCGGCACCCGCGGCCAGCAGGCCATCACCCCCGCCGGCCCCGGTAAGGCCATCGAAATCCGCACGGACACCATCCCCCTCACCGAACGCGAGTGGACCGGCCGCGCCCGCCTCAAGCACGGCTCCGTCGAGGACAGCATCTACGGCTACGCCCTGCGCATCATCTCCGACACCGGCTTCATCCTCGCCGAAAAATACGACCCCGCCCGCATGAAAGACAAAGCCGACTGGACGCAGGAGTAGTCCATGCGATTGCTGGTGGCCCGGGCGCTCCGCGCGCGGGCAATTTTTCCGGACCAACTCCGAACTCGCCCGAGTCCTCGAAGGGCGATGGCTACGCGGTGTGCGTTTGGCTGCCCGCGCGCAGCGCGGGATGCGAAACGGGTGGGGTGATTTTGCCCCAAGCGCAAGGCGCCGGATGCGGCGCAACACTTCTTGTATGCGCCGTGTCCGGCAACGCCGCGGGTGGGGCGAAAGCGCCCCGCCCGTTTCGCACCAAACGCACACCGCATTCACGATGCACGCGCCACGAACGCCTCACAAAAACCCGACATGCTCGCGCAGAAGGAATTCTGGCGGTATCTCCTCCACAAACCGCGACGGCGTGCAGTAAATCACCCCGCCCTCGCGCGTGCGCCGCACCTCGGGCACACAGATGCGCAGCACATCCTTGGCGCGCGTCACCGCCACATAAAACAAGCGCCGCTCCTCGGACTCGCCTTCCTCGGATTCATTCATCGAGCGCGATGACGGAAACATCCCCTCAACCGCCCACAATAAAATCACCGCGCCCCACTCCAGCCCCTTGGCCTGATGCACCGTGCTCAAGCGCACCGCCTCCTTGCCCCCCTCCTCCGATGCATCGTCCCCATCGACGTTGGTCAGCAACGCGATGCTGCTTAAAAATTCATCCAACGACTCCGCGCGCGCCAGATCCACCATGAACGCCCCGATGTCGTCGAGCCGTTCATCGGCGTTCTCGTAGGCATGCCGCACATGCTCGCCATAAAAGGTATCGACGAAACGCTCCACCAGATCGTCGGCGCCAGCCCCCTCCGTTGCCTCATCGAGAATCGCCTCGATCCGGCTCCAGGGCTCCCGCGCCGCCGCGCCCAGCACGCTACGCAAAATCTCCCGTTGCGCCGGATCCTTGGCCACAAATTTGCCCGCCAGTTTTAGCCACGCCTTGACCGCCGTCCGCGGCCCCACCTTGGGCAGCAGCCCCAGCAAGCGCGTGAAGGCCAGTTCATCCGTGGGATACACAAGCACGCGCAACAGCGCGCAGACATCCTTGATGTGCGCCTGTTCGAAAAATCGCATTCCGGACGTGATCACATACGGCACGCGCGCATTCGGCAGTAATCGCTCCAGCTCCAGCGCGTGAAAGTGCGCCCGGTACAGCACGGCGATGTCGGACAACCGGTGCCCCTCGCGCTTGAGCAGCCGGATCTGCTCCACCACGTAACGCGCCTGCTCGTCGCCATCGCGCAATCGCACCACCGTCGGCCGCGCCCCCGCCGGACGCGTCGCGCGCAATATTTTCTGAAATTGTTCGGGATTGCCTGCAATACAGGCGTTGGCCACATCCAGCACGCCGGGCACGCTGCGGTAATTCGTCTCCAGTTTGTACACTTGCGCGCCCTGGTAACGCTCGGGAAAGGTCATGATGTTGCGGAAATCCGCGCCGCGCCAGGAGTAGATGCTCTGGAAGTCGTCACCCACCACAAACACGTTTCCATGTCCCGCGCCGATACGGTCCACGAATTCGGCCTGGATCGGATTGGTGTCCTGGTATTCATCCACCAGCACATGCCGGAATTGCTGCTGGTAACGATCCTGCACGTCCGCGTGATCGCGCAGCAGCTTCAACCCGTTGACGAGCAGATCGTCAAAATCCATCGCCCCCATGTCGCGCTTGCGTTTCGTGTAGGCCGCATGCACCGCCTCGATATGCGGACCAAGCCCTTCCTCTTCGCTGAAACGTTGCGCCACCAGATCCGCCAGCGGTGTTTCCGTGTTGGCCACCGAGCTGAACAAGCCCAGGAGCACCGCCGGTTTTGGGAAATCCTTGTTCTCCAGTTTCATCTCTTTCACGCACTGCGTCACCAGCGTGCGCGAGTCGTCGCGGTCCATGATCGTGAAGTCGTGCGCAAAACCCAGCTTGGGCGCGTGCCGCCGCAACATGCGGTTGGCCATGTGGTGAAAGGTGCCGCCCCACACCCCGCTGACCCCCGGACCCACCACCTCGTGTGCGCGCTCGAGCATCTCGCGCGCCGCCTTATTGGTGAAGGTCAGCAGCAGAATGCGATCCGGCGCCACGCCGTGTCGCACCAGGTGCGCCACGCGAAAGACCAGCGTGCGCGTCTTGCCCGTCCCCGCCGCCGCCAGCACCAGGATCGGCCCGTCCGGCGCCGTCGCCGCCGCCAGTTGCTCGGCATTCAAAAGTTGCTGAAAATCAGGGGAAGACATGGGGGATTCAATGGACTTTGATGAACTTCATGTCCACGCAAATCCGAAACAAGCACGAATGCCGAAAGTAGAACCAGGAATACCAGAGTTTGTCCGGTTTTCCACCTTTCAAATTTCGAATTTGTTTCGGATTTCGAAATTCGGATTTCGGATTTTTCTTTTCAAATCTTCCCCGCCACATCCCGCACCGTCATGCCCTTGAGCGCGCCGTCCATACCCTTGTCCATCAAATCGACGACGCCAATCACCGCCACCGGCACGCGCCCCAGCCCCAGCCCGCCGGGGTTGACACCCGCCTGCATCATGCAGTTGAACACATCGTTCACCGGAATCGTATCCGGCGTCCGCAGAAGCACATAGCTTCCCGGCGCCGCCACAACCTCGGCCATCAGCCCCGCATGGATGAGCTCATCCATGGTGCTCAACAGAAAGCGCACCGGAATGCGGCGCTCTTGGGCATAGGCGTTGGCGCTGAACGGACGCCCGTCCGTCATCATCGCACGCGCGGCATCCGTCACCACGGAAAGCGCCAGGATCAGCCGCGCCCGGACGCTGGCGCGGTGCGCACCCTGCTCCATCCGGTAGGTGCTGCAATTCTGAATCGCGAAGGCCGACTCCGCACCCAGAAAAATGATCTGCCAGCTCACGTTGACCCAAGCCAGCAGAATCGGCAAGGTCGCGAAACTCCCATAAATCTTGCCCGCGCGCGCCGCCCCCACCTGTAGCGCCGCGCACACCCACAGCCATATCAGGAAACACACCGCCGTGATCACCCCGCCCGCGAGCCCCGGGAGAAACCGCACGCGCGCATTGGGCATCCACATGATCAGAAACGTGAATGCCAGGCTCGTCATCGTGAACACCGTAAGATGCTTCAACAGGCCCGACCCCAGCACATCACGCACCACGCGCGCGGAGTGCGCATCCAGATAACGGGTCGTAAAATCCACGATGGGCAGCGACGAGGCCGCCACCAGCAAAATCGGCAGAATGAACAGCACGCTCAAATAATCCGTGAACTTGCGCAGCAGCGGGCGCTCGACGGTCACCCCCCAGACCTGGTTGAACGAGGATTCCACGCGCCCCAGCACCGCGATCACCATCCACACCAGCACCGCCAGCCCCACGCCCCCGAGCGCACGAAAACTGACGTTCTCCATCTTCTCGAAGCCGCTCTCCACAATCCGATTGATTTGCTTGGCAAGCGCCGCGGGGTCCACGTCATCGATCGCGGCCGCCCCCAGCGGATTACTCACCGCCGGCGTCACCACCACCGCAACCTGGGCCGCCGAGGATTGTGCCCCACTCGCCCCCGACACCGCATTCGTGCCCTTGGAAAATCCGCTGGTCCAATCGGCCACGCCTTCGCGTATCCACCCCTTGGCCGCATCCTCTCCGCCAAGCCCGCGCGCCAGCGCCAGCGACAGCGCCAGCACCGGCACGATCGACATCATCGTGCTGAAGGTCAGCGCCGCCGCATGCAACGGACACTCGTCCTTGCGGAAATCCTTGATCACCAGTTGCACCACGCGGATGGCGTTGACCCCAAACCGGCGGCGCACGGACAGCGCGCTCAACTCAACGTCCCACACCTCGTCCGTGACGAAACGCCAGACGCGCGCCAGCCGGGCCTTGATTGATACTCCGTTATTCATAAAGAACCCGGGAGGGGCGGCCGCCTGGCCGCCCTCGCGCCAATCAACTATTGCCGCAACCGATACAGCAACCACGCCGCCAACGTCTTGGCGTCTTCAATCGTGCCATCCACAATCATGGATTCGATCTCCGCCGCCGTCGCATACGCCACGCTCACCGTTTCATCCGCATCGGGTTGCTGCGCGCCCTGCTCGGGCTTGAGCCTCGCGAAAAACATGTGCAGCCGCTCGTCCGTATAGCCCGGCGCCGGCACCACCGCGCCCAGGCGGATCAATTCGCGCGCCGCATACCCCGTTTCCTCATGCAATTCGCGATGCGCGCAAACCACGGGATCTTCGCCCCGGTGCAGCGTCCCCGCCACCACTTCCAGCGTCTCGCGTTCAATCGCCTTGCGATACTGCCGCACCAGCACGAAACGCCCGTCGTCAAGCTGCGCCAGAATCACCGCCGCGCCGGGATGCCGGATGATCTCCCGCGTGGCCCGTTCCCCCGGACCAAGCTCCACCTCCAGCACATCCACATGCAACAGTTTCCCGTGAAATCCAGCTTTGGTCGTGATGGTTTTTTCGTGCATACATTCTCCGCGGCGGTGCCCATCACTATGCGGCCAACACCCCACCGCCGCAAATCCAAAAGGATAGCGCTCCGGGGCCTCTGGACCCGGACATTGGAATCACCCCGGCTTGCACAAAACGTCGCCCCTGTGCTTGAATACGCGCAATGTACGGTTTTTTCTATCTGGATGACGGCCAAAAATGGCAGGGCCCCGTGGACCGAAAAAAACTCGCGCAACTGATCCTCGATGGCCTCCTGACCATTCATACCGAAGTGTGGGACGAAGCCCTCGATCGCGGCGGTCTCCCTCCACGCCAGCCCGCCTGGCGCGCCCTCGGCTACCCCCGCGCCCCCAACACCAACCACCCCGCCCACGGCGAATAAAGCGGTATGTCCCGACCGTCTCACCTCCCCGAACTTTCTATACGTCCCTTCTCCCGCCCCCTTCCACCTTGCATTCCCACCCTCGCTTCGCTACCGTCCGCTCGCAACACAAACGCGTGCGCGCATGCACGCTTGCCACCCCGATGTAAGGAGCCTGCATGTCGACGATTATTGATGTCTGCGCCCGCGAGATTATGGATTCCCGGGGCAACCCCACCGTGGAGGCCGAGGTGTGGCTTGAGACCGGCGCCAAGGGACGCGCCGCCGTCCCGTCCGGCGCTTCCACCGGCGAGCACGAGGCCCTTGAACTGCGCGACGGCGATAAAAAACGCTACGGCGGCAAGGGCGTCCTCAAGGCCGTCAAGAACGTCAATGAACTCATCGCCCCCGAACTGCTCGGGCACGACGCTCTCGACCAGGTCTCCATCGACCGCACCATGATCGCCCTGGACGGCACGCCCACCAAGTCCAAGCTAGGCGCCAACGCCACCCTCGCCGTCTCGCTCGCCGTGGCCCATGCCGCCGCCGAGTATTCCGCCCTGCCCCTCTTCCGCTACATCGGCGGCGCCAACGCCAAGGTCCTGCCCGTGCCGATGATGAACGTCCTCAACGGCGGCGCCCATTCCGACGCCCCCGTGGATGTACAGGAATTCATGATCATGCCCAAGGGCGCCCCCACCTTCCGCGACGCGCTGCGCATGGGCGCCGAAGTCTTTCACGCGCTCAAGGCTGTCCTCAAGGGCCTGGGCCTCTCCACCGCTGTGGGCGACGAGGGCGGCTTCGCCCCAAACCTCGCCAGCAACGACCAGGCGCTCGAAGTCCTCATGCAGGCCATCGCCAAGGCCGGCTACAAACCCGGCAAGGACATCTTCATCGCCCTCGACCCCGCCTCAAGCGAGTTCTACGATAAGGAGTCGAAGAAGTACGTCTTCAAGAAGAGCGACAAGTCCAAGCGCACCGCCGCGCAAATGGCCGATTTCTGGGCCAGCTGGACCGCCCGCTACCCGATCATCAGCATCGAGGACGGCATGGCCGAAAATGATTGGGACGGCTGGAAGACCCTCACCGACAAAATCGGCAAGCGCGTGCAACTCGTGGGCGACGACCTCTTCGTGACCAACACGAAGTTCCTCGCCAAGGGCATCGCCAAGGGCATCGCCAACTCAATCCTGATCAAAGTCAACCAGATCGGCACCCTCACGGAAACGCTCGATGCCATCCAGATGGCCAACCGCGCCGGCTACACCGCCGTCGTCAGCCATCGCTCCGGCGAGACCGAGGACACAACGATCGCCGACATCGCCGTGGCCACCAACGCCGGCCAGATCAAAACCGGCTCACTCTGCCGCACGGATCGCATCGCCAAATACAACCAATTGCTGCGAATCGAAGAAGCGCTGGGGAACGACGCGGTCTACGGCGGCCAGATGCCCTTCGGCTGAAATTCGGAATTTTGAGATTTGAGATTTTCCGCCCGCGCAGGCTGCGATGAACTATTGGGCGATCATCTACCGGTTCGCGATGGCCCTCCTCATCGTGCTCCTGGTTGTCGGGCTGATCTTTGTCTTTCTGCCCCCTTCTCACGAAATTCGCCAATACCACCGCAAACGGGTCGAATTGACCACGGAAAACGTCCGCCTCGAGGAACAGGTGCGCGCGCTGAAGGAAAAGCAGGACCAGTTTCGCAACGACCCCGCCTTCGTCGAACGCACCGCCCGCGAGGCCGGTATGATCAAATCGAATGAGTTTCGATTCCTGCTGGAAGCGCCGCCCCCAAAACGCTAGGATGTCCCCAGCATGCGCATGAAACCGCTCATCGCCTTCCTTCCGCTCCTGGCACTCACCACCGCCGGATGCATCCGCATCGAGCAAAAACTCGTGATCAACAGCGACGCCTCGGGCTCGTTCGAAGTCACATACACCGTGCCCGATGAAACCACCCAGCGCATCAAATCCATGCTCAAACTGGCCAACGAGTTGTCCGAAGCCGGCGGCGAAACCCCGCCCCCGCCTGCGGAGGATGACTTCACCGCGCTGCTCTTCGACCCGCAGGAAGCCATGCTCCGCAGGCGCATCGAATCTTACGCCCCCCTCGGCATCCATCTGGACGAGTTGGAAGTCACCCCCCGCAACGCGCAGCGCGAGGTGAAGTTGACCCTGCGCTTCGACAACATTGCCGAGGTCGCCAAGGCGGATTTCTTCGCCAACTACGGTTTCTCGCTCGTGAAGTCGTCCGCGGGCGACTATGTCTTCTACACGCGCCCCATGACGAAGGACAAATTGGATTCCGTCTGGCAGTCCGAAGATCAGGACGCCTACAAGATGATGGCCCCCCTGCTCGGCGGTTTCCACTTCGAATTGGAAATCCAGACACCGGGCACGATTGTGAAAGCCAGCAACCCGGACCGGCAAACACCAGTCTCGGCCCTCTGGATCTACGATTTCAACTCGGACCAGATGGCCGTGGCCAATCTGCAACGCAAACAAATGACCATCGTCTTCAACAGCCAGGGCCTGAATCTTCCAGAGTTCCAACAGCCGGCCCCCGCTGCCAGCACCACCACGCCCCCCTCAATCCCCACCAATTTCCCACCCGTCCCCGCGCCGTGATCCTCTTCGAAATCGTCATTCTCAATCGGCAATCGCCAATTCCTTACCCCACGCCCGTTCGGCTTCGCGCAGCGCCACCGCCCGATGCGAAATGCGGTTTTTGACTTCCGGCGCCAGCTCGGCGAAAGTCCCCCTGTACCCGTCGGGAATGAACAGCGGATCGTATCCAAAGCCGTTGGCTCCGCGCGGTGCCTCGGCAATCCGTCCCTCGCAGCGCCCCTCCACCGTCCGGCAATTTCCCGCCGGATCCGCCAGCGCCAGCACGCAGCGAAAGCGCGCCCGCCGATCCGTCTGCCCCGAAAGCCGCGTCAGCAATTTCGTGTTATTTGCCGAATAATTTACGGGCTCTCCAGCATAACGCGCCGAATACACCCCCGGCTCCCCGCCCAACGCCGCCACCTCCAGCCCCGAATCATCGCCCAATGCCCACAGCCCGGTGGCGCGCGCCAACGTCACCGCCTTCTTGCGCGCATTGGCGTCAAACGTCGCGCCATCCTCCTCCACCTCGGGCAGATCGGGAATGTCACGCATGCTCACCAGCACCAGCCCCGGCCGCGCCAGAATCGCCAGAATTTCATCCAGCTTGTGCGAATTATGCGTGGCCACGAGGAGTTTCATGTTCTGAACTTGTCCTTGGCCACAGATTCGCGTCCGTTCGCGTTCATTCGCGGTTTCCACTCCGATTCGTTCCGGCTTAACGGGGCGGGGTGCGGGCATTTACACCACCGCTGTCCCCAACTGCACCAGATGCTGGCGCAATGCCTCTTCCGCCGAATCCTGCGGATCGAACCCGATCGCCCGCCGCCCCGGCTCCAGATCATAAAAACCTTCCGCGCCGCGCGACATGCCGTTGATCACCACCGCCCCGGAAAATTCCGCCTCGACGCTCCGCACAAACATGCGCGTCGCATCCTCCACGCTGAGCATGAACGGCGGCGCACCCGTGCGGGGCGGCGTTTGCCCAGGACGCATATATACCCCAATACGCAATCCGATGAATTCCAGCGTGTGTCGCCGCGCATACATCGCCCCCAGATGTTCGCCATGCAATTTGCTCGCCGCATAGTGCGAATTCGGTGCCGCATCGAGCGCCGGGGTGAGCGGGCGCTGCACGCTTTCCCGTGTCACCCCACCGTAGACCTGGATCGTGCTCGCAAACACGACGCGCCGGATGCCGGTTTCACGCGCCAGCTCGAACACATGCGTGGTGGCGAGGACGTTGTTGCGCACGATCTCCGCACAGGGCCCTTCCGTCGGGATCGCCCCCAGATGAATCACCACATCGGCCGCCGTCGCCGCGGCACGCAATGCCTGCGCATCCGCGAGATCCACGCCAATGATCCCACGTGCCGGATCCGGTCGGATATCAAGCAACGTCAGGCGATGCCGCGCCTCCAACGCTTCCGTCGCGCACCGCCCCAAAACCCCAGCCGCCCCCGTAATAATCACATGCATCAAGCCGCCAAGGTGCCAACTCCCCCTCCCGTAATCCAGCGGAAAGGAGCTGTATTCACAGTGCTCACAACCCCACTGTAACCGGGGTCGCTGCCCCCGGCTCCGCTCCGAGGTGGTCCGGGGCCTCCGGACCCGGACGCCGAAATAGTCACCACGCATACTGCGGATGACATGAATCATGCCACGATATCCGTGCAATCCGTGTCATCCGTGGTCATGTCATCACGGTCAAAGACGCGTGGGTTCAGGTGAAGGACCACGCATCGCCACACATCGCCACGCTTGCAGCCGCCCGCGCGGAGGCGTACTCTGCGTCAACACCTCCAGGGAAAACCATGGTACGCTATTTCATCTTCAGCAAGGGCCGCCTCATCCAGGAGTCCTCGGACGTGCCCTTCCTCAAGGTCGCACTGTATGAAGAGGGCGTCGATATCTGGGTCGATATGGAGCAGCCCACCCAGGAGGAAACCCGCCAGGTTCTCGAGCAAATCTTCAACTTCCACCCGCTGGCCATCGAGGACTGTGTCGCCGTCTCTGAACGGCCCAAGGTCGACCAGTACGAGGGTTACTTTTTTATGGTGGTGCACGCGATCGACTTCTCGCGCAGCCAGCACCAGTTCGCCACCACCGAACTGAACATGTTCATCGGCCGCAACTTCGTCGTCACGTACCATGTCGATCCCTTGCGTTCGATCGCCGCCACCATCGACCGCGTCTTGAAAAACCCGACCCTCGTGGCGCGCTCCCCCGACCGCCTCACCTATTATGTAGTCGATCTGCTCTTGGATAACTATGAACCCGCCCTCCAGGAACTGGCCTCCGACATGGCCCAGGTCGAAGAGGACATGCTCGCCGAATCATCCAAAATCACCCTCTCGGAAATCGTCCATCTGAAAAAACAAATCCAGGACCTGCGCAATATCATGACGCCACAGCGCGAGGTGATCGCCCGCGTGGCCCACGGCGAATTCACGCCCGTGCGCGCCTCCATGCTGCCCTATTATCGCGACCTGCTCGATCGCATCACCCGCATTTTGAACACCGCCGAAACCCACCGCGAATCGCTCTCCAGTTCCGTCCAGATGCTCTTGAGCCTGCAACAGAGCCAGACCAACCACGTCGTCAAGGTCCTCACCGTCCTCGCCACGCTCTCCATGCCCCTGCTGATCATCACCAGCTTCTACGGCATGAACATCCGCCACTTCCCCGATACCGAATGGCCCACCTGGCCCTGGGCCTATGCCTGGATCCTCGCCCTCACCGGCGGCATCACCGGCCTGGTCTACGGCATCCTCAAACGCCGCAAGTGGCTCTAATCCTCTGCTTTTGTAGCCGCGCGGCTGCGCTGCGTGGCCAAACCAGTTTGCAAACTGTCTTGGGTTGAGTTGCGTCCGTCCTGCCAATGCGCCTCGCCCCCGCCTTGACCCCGCCCGCCCCCTGTGACACCCTTCCGCCGTGCAGGAGCAACCATGGCCAAGGAACACGTCGAACTTATTTGCAATATTGGCGAGCTGGCTGGGCTTTTCGAAAAAAGCACCAGCTTGGAGAACTTTCTTCAAACTGCCGTCAGCACGGTGGCCTTCCACATGCACGCCGCCGTCTGCTCCGTCTACCTGTATGACGAAGCGTCCGGCGACCTGATCCTGAGCGCCAATCAGGGCCTCAATCCAGACTACATCGGCCGCCTGCGCATGAAGATCGGCGAAGGCCTCGTCGGCATCGCCATCAAGGAACTCCGCGCCATCCGCGAAGGCAACGCCTCGCACAACCCGGCCTTCAAGCATGTGCCCGGTATCAACGAGGAACGCTTTCAGGCCTTCCTCGCCGTCCCCATCGTGCGCGGCCTCACCCGCGTCGGCGTCCTCGTCGTGCAGGACCCCGTGCCGGATTACTTCGACCAGAACGACACCCGCGCCCTCCAGGCCATCGCCACCCAGCTCGCCACGGTCATCGAAAACGCCAAACTCCTGATGACCCTCCACCGCATGGAAAATCCCACCCCCGCGCCCACGGTGCCCCATGTGGCGGCAGACCTGAAATTCCAGCACGGACTGGCTGTCTCGCCAGGCTATGCGTTCGGTCGTGCCACGATCTTCGGCGGCACGGAAGACGACTTGGATGGCGATGATCCCGGCCTCGCCGGAAAGTTCACGCTCGCGGATTTCGAACGCTCGGTCCAGACCACCGAACAACAACTCACCGTCCTCCAAACCAAAATGGAGGAACGCCTGGAAGACGTCGCCTCCATGATCTTCAGCGCCCACATCCTGATCCTGCGCGATTCCATGTTCTCCGGCGCCATGGTCCACCGCATCGAGCACGGTCAAACGCCTCGCGACGCGATCGTTGCCGTCGCCACGGATTACATCCATCGCTTCGCCGCCAGCGATAATCCGCGCCTGCGCGAAAAGGTCCAGGATCTGAAGGATTTGAGCCGCCGCCTCCTCCGCAACCTCAAACCGGGCGACGAAAATGCCGCGGACTACCACGGCCGCGTAATCGTCGCCCGCGAGTTGCTGCCATCTGACATCCTCAAACTCGTGGCGCAACGCGCGAGCGGCCTGCTTCTCATCGATGGGGGTGCCACCTCGCACATCGCCATCCTCGCGCGCTCGCTGCAACTCCCCATGGTGTTGATCGACAATCGTGACATGCTCGACCTGCCGGAAACGGCGGAACTGCTGCTCGATGGCGACCAGGGCACGATCTACGTCAACCCCAGCGACGACGTGCGCCGGCGCTACCAGGAGCTGCAACAGTCCAGCCGCGATGCGGAAAAACTCCCGCCGCCGGAAAATGCCGTGGCCTGCACAACCGATGGCGAGCACATCGCCGTCATGGCCAATATCAACATGTTGAGCGAACTCAAGCTGGCCCGGCATTTCCGCGCCGCCGGCGTCGGACTCTACCGCAGCGAATTCCCCTTCATCGTGCGCAACGATTTCCCCTCGGAGGAGGAACAATTCCGCGTCTACCGCTCGCTCCTGAAGCAGATGCACGGGCACGAAGTCGTCTTCCGCACGCTCGACGTCGGCGGCGACAAGATGCTCTCGTACTTCCCCAGCGTCAACGAGGCCAATCCCTTCCTCGGCCTGCGTGCCCTGCGCTTTTCACTGCGCTACAAGGACATCTTCAGCCGCCAGTTGCGCGCGCTTCTGCGTGCCGGCGAGGGCCACACCCTGCAAATCATGTTCCCGATGGTCGCCTCCGTGGACGACTTCGTCGCGGCGCGCGATGTCGTGTCCGACTGCTGCCGGCAACTCGCCCAGGAACAGGTCCCCCACAATCCGGCGCCGCGGCTGGGTGCCATGGTCGAACTGCCTTCGGCCGTCGAGGTGGCCCCCGAACTCGCCGCCGAGGCGGACTTCCTCTCCATCGGCGGCAACGACCTCGTCCAATACGTGCTCGCCGTCGACCGCACAAACGCCCAGATGTCCGATGCCTACCTCGCGTACCACCCCTCGATTTTGCGGGCCCTCAAGCGCATCGCCGATGCCGCCATCGCCGCGGGCAAGCCCGTCTCGTTCTGCGGGGAAATGGCCACGGATCCGCACATGCTGCCCTTCCTGGTCGGCATCGGAATCCGCCGCCTGAGCGTCGAGCCGCGCCAGATTCCCCGCGTGCGCCAATGCATCGCCACCCAATGCCTCGCCGACGTGCGCGCGCAAGCCCTGCATCTGCTCACCCTGGGCCGCATCTCGGAAGTCGAACACACCCTCGGCATCAAACGCACCCCCGCGGCGTAAGAAGAACTTTTGGGTAGTCCGAATAGGTGGCCCGGGCGCGCCGCGCACGGGCATTTCACTACACCGTCTTCGGCACCTTCATCCGTGTCATCCGTGAAATCCGTGGTTCTTCCCATTTGACAACCCCGCCTTTCAGGGGCTCTAATCTGCCATGCTCGGCTTCATCGCGCTCCTGCTGGTCGTCGCCATCTGCCTGCTGGCCGCCCTGATCGGCCGCCTGCGCAAACTGCATGCGGATGTCCAAATCCTGCTGCGTCGTTCCGAAACGTTCCCCCCTCGCCAGGCGCCCGCTCCCGCCCCGTCTATTTCCACGCCCCCCGTTGAACATTTAGAGTTGAAAGTTCAAAGTCTCCCAATCCCTCCCCCCCGCCCCCCGCCCCTCCCCGCCACCGCCTACATCCCCACCACACCGCCACCTCTCCCCACCCCAATCCCTCGTCCGCCACCCGCGCCGACGGTGCCTCGCCCGCGCTCGAAACTGGCCGAATCCGCGCAAGACGTGCTGCACCGCATCTGGAACTGGATCCTCGTGGGCGAAGAACACCGCCCCAAGGGCGTCACCTCGGAATATGCCATCGCGACCACCTGGCTCTTGCGCCTCGGCATCCTCGCCTGCGTGCTCTGCGTCGGCTATTTCCTCAAGTGGTCGTCGGAACGCGATCTCGTCTCTCCCGCCGGCCGCGTGGCCATCGCCATCCTCACCGGCCTGGCCATGCTCGTCGCCGGCATCCGACTGCTCGGCCGCAAGTACCACGTCATGGGCCAGGGCCTGCTCGGCGGCGGCTTACTCGTACTCTATTTCGCCGCCTATGCCATGGGCCCGCTGTACCACCTCGTCAGCCTCACCGCCTCCTTCGGCATCATGATCCTCGTCACGCTCGTGGCCGGCGTCCTCGCCCTGCGCCTCGACTCCATGCTCGTCGCCATCATCGGCCTCGCCGGCGGCTACCTCACGCCCGTCCTGATCCGCACCCCCACCCCCAACCTCCCGGTCTTCTATGCCTACATGCTCCTGCTCGGCATCGCCATGCTCGCCATCGCCTGGCGCAAACAATGGCGCCTCCTGAATTACCTGAGCTTCATCTGCACCTACGTCCTTTTCATCGGCTCGCTCGACGCCTACCATCAGGAAACCGATTTCCCCCTCACCCTCGGTTTCCTGACCTCCTTCTTCGTCATCCAATCCTCCCTCGTCTTTTTTCACAACGTCACCCGCCGCATCGCCAGCACCACCCTCGACATCACCCACCTCGCCGCCAACGCCATCCTCTATGCCGCCCTCGGCTACACCCTGATCTACGAAGCCCACGGCCGCCCCTGGCCCATGTGGTTGGCCCTCGGCCTCGCCGTCTTCTACACCCTGCACGTCCTCGCCCTGCTGCGCCGCCGCAGCGAGGACCGCCCCCTCGTCGTCGGCATGATCGCCCTCGCCGGCGCCTTCGCCACCTGGACCCTGCCCCTCGTCCTTGAACGCGAATCCCTCACCATCGCCCTCGCGCTCCTGGCCTTCACCTTCCTCTGGCTCGGCCAGAAAATGGAAAGCCGCTTCCTCCAAAATCTCGCGCATGCGCTCTATCTCGTCGTCTTCGCCCGCCTCGCCCTCTGGGACTTCGACCGCAGCTACCGCCACCACCCCGCCCCGGACCTGCCCATGCGCGCCTATTGGCCCCTGATGCTCGACCGCCTCACAACCTTTGGCATCACCATCGCCTCCGTCGTCGGCGCCTTCATCCTGCAACAGCGACAACCAAAGACAGAACCCGCCCTCGCCGTCCCCCCGCGCGCCGACACGCCCCTCCTGCTCGGCGACTCTCTTCCCCGCCGCATCTTTTACTGGACCGCCCTCGCCGGAATCGTCGCCTTTCTGAACTTCGAACTCTCCGCCATGTTCGCCTACGCCACCGCCTGGCGCCTGCCCGTGCTCACCGTCGTCTGGAGCGCGCTTGCCCTCTATTTCCTGCACGCCCAGGCCTCTGAGGAACGCCCCGCCTCGATGTTCTGGGCCATGACCGCCACCCTCGTCATCGCCACCCTCAAACTGCTCGCGGTGGACCTGCGCTTCTGGGATTGCTCTGATACCCTCGTCTACGCCGTGGCCTATCGCCCGCTGGACGCCGCCGCGCGCCTGCTCGACTTCGGCGCCCTCATCGCGGCCTTCCTCTTCGTCTGGCACCTCGTGCGCACCCGCCCCGAGCCCAGTCGAGGGGGCCGGGACACCACCCGCCCCAACGCCCCGCTCTTCGGCTATGCCGCCCTCTTCCTCCTCCTGGCCTACGCCACCCTGGAATGGAACACCCTGCTCTACTGGAAGTTTAAAAATTTCCAGGCCGGCGGCCTCTCCATGCTCTGGGCCGCCTTCGCCATCGCCTACCTCGCCAGCGGAATTTGGAAAAACATCAAGGCCCTGCGCTACATCGGCCTCGCCCTCATGGCCCTCGTCATCGCCAAGGTCTTCCTCTCCGACCTGCGCGACATGGAAGTCATCGTCCGCGTCGTCGCCTTCTTCGTCGTCGGCATCCTCCTCCTCCTCGGCTCCTTCGCCTACATGTACTCCAACCGGAAATTCTCAAAAAATGAACCCGAATCCTGAAACCGAAAAATCTCTCGCGGAGACGCGGAGCTCGCGGATTTCTTGTTTTTCACGAACCGCCCTCTCAGCGGTTCGTGAAAATAAAATTCTCTCCGCGCTCTCCGCGCCTCCGCGTGAAATCCTCCCCCTCCTCCTCCTCCTCTCCTTCTTCCTTCTGCCTTCCTCCTTCTGCCTTTCCGCCCCCACCACACCCGCCGACTTCAAATTCCGCCGCACCCTCCTGCCCCCAACAAGCGCATCATCGTCCCAACTCGCCACCATCGAACTCGACGAACCCATCTTCGCCGAAACCGCCGACCCCATCTCCGACCTGCGCCTCTTCGACCGCGCCAACACCGAAACCCCCCTCGTCATCCGCCCCCACCGCCGCGAATCCCAGGCGGAACGCGAGGTCGACATCGGCTTCGTCCAGGATGGCTTCCGCATCCTCCCCGGCAATCACCTCGAATTCACCCTGCACCGCACCAACGCCCTCGACACCCCCATCGCCGTGGCCTTCGACACGCCCCTCGATAACTTCGAAAAACAGGTCCGCATCGACGGCAGCCCCGACGGCACGAATTGGGTGCTGCTCATCGAACACCAACCCGTCTTCGACTACGCCCGCTTCATGGACGTGCGCAATCTGCGCGTGAACCTGCCTCCCAGCGCTCACGCTTTCTTCCGCATCGAACTCTCGAACATCTCCGAGGCGCAGCAATCCCCCCTGTCCCACATGGAACGGGACCAGCGCGCCGGCACGGTCTTCAGCGAGGTCGAGCGCCAGACTTTCACGCGCGCGGATTTCCGCATCGACCGCGTGCGCCTCATCGGACGCCACACCTTCGCCGACAAACAAGAGTTGATCCAGCGCGCCTACCCCCTCGCGGACATCGCCATCAAGACTGACGCCGAAAAGCGCGTCACAATCGTCAACTTCACCGCGGGCCGCGCCCCGATCACAGAGATATCCCTCGAAGCCACCACGCCGAACTTCAGCCGCACGGTCACCGTCGAGGGCGCCAACACGCCGGGCGACTGGGCCACCCTGGCCTCGGACACAATCAGCCGCATCCGCATCGCCGGTTTCCAGCAGGACGACCTCACCATCACCCTGCCTCACGCCACCCGCCACCGCCTGCTGCGCCTGACGATCCACAATCTCGACAGCCCGCCCCTCGTACTCGACCGCCTCCACGCCCGCGGCGAAACCCATGAAGCCATCTTTTTCCACGATTCCGCGCAAGCCTACCGCCTCTACTATGGCGGCACGGACATCCCAGCGCCCCGCTACGATGTCTCGGATGTCCTGCTCGCCTCCGATGCCACCGGCGCCGCCTCCTATACGCTCGCCGCCGCCGAACCCAACCCGGCCTATCAGTCCGGCCGCCACACCGGCGGCTGGTGGAACAGCCGCGGCTTCCTCATCGCCGCCGTCATCGCCATGGTCGCCGCCCTCGCCTGGACCCTAGCCCGCGCCGCCAAGCAAATCAGCCCCTGATACGAGGAATAAATGGCAGATTGGGCCGTGGGTCGTTTTGAAGTTTCTAAGTTGTAGGGGCGCTTGTGCCAAGCGCCCAATCGCGCCGGGCGTGCACTTCACAGAAGCGCCCCTACAATTTGATCGGATAAAATTTCAATCCCACCCGCGCCCATCCCCAATCTGCAATCTGCAATCTCCCCCTGCCCCCAACCCCTTCCCCACGACACCCTTACATTTTCGGCACGCCCTCCCCGCCTTTCCCACCTTTTTGTCGATTTTCCACATCCTCACACGATCCTAAAAATACGCTGGCAAGCTTGTTTTCAGGCCATAATCCGGATAAGATGAGTGCTCGCAAACGAGTGGCATGCTTGGTGCATTAGGGGGACGGCATGAGGAATTGGAATCGCTCGCTTTCGTTTTTGGTTTGTACCGTCGTGGTCCATGCTGCGCTTTTCGTCGTCACAGGGAGTGCCACCACGTTTTTTGAAAACTTCGACACCACCGGAAATTGGTCCGGCGGCAGCATGACGGCCTACACCATCGATAAGCAATATGCTACGCCCGGTTCGCCCGTCGTATTCGCCTGCACGAATGAAGCCCTGCGCGACACCGTGGCCGTACAGGACAGCTTTACCCGAACGCATACAAACTCCACCTACTCGTGGCGAATACGCGATCAAGGCGTCGGCGATTGGAAAGCCACAATTGCCACCGGCGGTGTCAGCACCTTTAGCTTCTATGTTCGTCGGTGGGACGCAACACCCGACGTCAATTATACGTGTGACGTCAGCGTAAATAATGGATCCAGCTATACAAACCATCTCACCATCAATGGTGCTTGGCTCGGCACTTCCAGCGATTGGAAACAAATCAACGGCGCAATCAATACCGTCAACGGTCCAGGCAGCGCGGACGATATCATCATCCGCCTCCATCGCGTATCTGGTGAACGCCTACTCGTCGATAGCTTTGAATTGACCGACTTGTCTGGCGGCCCCGCCAGCAACCAGCCGCCGGCCCTCGCGGCCATCAGCGACGTCAACGTCGCCGAGTCCAACAGCGTCATCTTCCTCGTCCATGCCACCAACGTCGACGCCGCAGATGACGTCACCCTCTGGGCCACCAACCTCCCGCCCGGTGCCGTGTTCGACCCCACGAATGCCCTGGGTGCCGTGTCCAACCTCTTCTCCTGGACCTCCGCCTCGCCCACCGGCACCTACGTCAGCACCTTCTTCGCCGCCGACAAGGACGGCACGAATTCGGACAGCGTCACATTCACCGTCTACCCCGCCGGCATTGCCTCGGACTTGATCATCTCGGAATACGGCCACAGCTCGGGGAACAATAAGTTCATCGAAATCTATAACGGCTTGAGTATCCCGGTGAATCTCTCCAGCTACGCCATCCGCCTGCAGCGCAACGGCGCCACCAACGTCGGCGGCTTCGAGGGTTCCTTCGCCTTGAGCGGCACACTGGCACCCAACCGCACATTCGTAATCGTGCACTCGCTCGCCGCCAGCGCACTCCTGAAATCCAAGGCCAATCTCCTGTCGAGCACGTCTCCCATGGACTTCAGCGGCAACGACCCCGTGCAACTCTTGAAGCTAGGCAATCCCGTGGACATCGTCGGCCCCCTCTCCGACTTCAGCAACTGGGGCCAAAACCAGATTTTGCGGCGTAAATCCTATGTACTCAGTCCCTCGACGAACTACATTCCCGCCGATTGGGATCAAATTTCACAGACGGATTGGAGCAACGTCGGCCTGCACACGATGGACGGACAGCCCGCGCAGTCCGGCTACCCGCCGACCCTCGACCCCATCTCCCCCCAGATCGTGACGGTGGGCAGTGACCTGCAGTTCAATGTCACCGCCTTGGATGCGCTCGACGGCGACCTCATCACCCTCTCCGCCACCTCCTTGCCCGCCGGCGCCCTCTTCCCCACCGTCACGAACGCCGCCTCCGTCACCGGAACGCTGATCTGGAGCAACACCACGCCAGTCGGCGTGTATACCTCGAGTTTCGCGGCGGTGGACCAGCACGGCACCAACACGCTCGCCGTCCAGATCACCGTGACACCGATCTTCCCCTCCAACCAGTCGATCATCGTCCATTTCAACGAGGTTCGCTTCAACGACTCCGGCGATACAAACGCAGTGGACAACAAGGAATTCGTCGAGTTGATCGGCCACGCGGGAACGAACCTCGCGGGTTGTGTCCTGATTCACTGCACCGGTACCGCCGGCACCGACGCCGATGTCTGGACCTATACCTTCCCGAGCTTCGTCATCCCCGACGACGGCATCCTGGACACGAACGGTCATGCCCTTGGCTTCGTGGTCCTGGCCCAGCCGGATGGCCTGATCGCCGGCAGCGCCGACCTGCTCCTGCCCAGCATCGGCGCCACCGTTCCCCGCCCCAGCCTCCAAAACAACGTCCAAGGACTGGTCCTCTACGATCCGAGCGGCAAAGCCCTTGATGCCGTGGCCTGGGGCTCATTCGGCACACCCGGTGATACCGGTGACTTGCTCATCGATGACCCGGGCCCGAACTTCATCACCCAGACCGGCTCCCCTCAGCAACCGCACTACCTGCACCAGATGCCCTATTCGTCGGATGACAACACGCCCCAGGCACCGGATAACGTGATCGGCGACTCGGGCGCCAACTGGCAGGTGCTGAACGCAACCCCCGGGGCCCTCAACAACATCCAGACCTCGGGCAATATCATCCTCGAACCCTTCGTACTGATTGTGCCCCCCCCCACAGGTTTGCTAATATTGGTGCGGTAATCCGAGTCGTTGCCTGTGTGTTCGGGAAGAGAGCGAGGCCCGCCCCATGTCACTCACGTCACGACACCTGGGGCGGGAGGATCGGGAAACTTTCAACTCCCAACTCTCAACTCTCAACTTTCAGCGGGGACTACATCCTCCTCACCTCCGTCACTTGAAAGTTCAAAGTTGGAAGTTCAAAGTTGAAAGTTTTCTCCTCCTCTCCCTCCTCCTCGCCCTCCCCGCCTTCGCCCTCGACCGCCAGCTCGCCCCCTCCAGCCGCCGCACCCCGCTGATCATCTCCGAAATCATGTACGACCCCGCCGCCGCCCTCGGCATCAACGGCGAGTTCGTGGAGCTCTTCAACACCGAGCCGGTACCCCAGGACCTCGGCGGCTTCCACCTCGGCGGCGACGTCGGCTACACCTTCCCCACCGGCGCCGTCATCCCCGCCCTCGGCTACGTCGTCATCGCCGCCAGCCCCGCCACCATCGCCTCCGCCTATGGCCTCACCAACGCCGCCGGTCCCTTCACCAACCAACTCTCGAACGCCGGTGGGCGCGTGTTCCTCGAAAACCGCTGGGGCGCCCGCCTCCTGGACATCACCTACGATGATACCCCGCCCTGGCCCATCGCCGCCGACGGCGCCGGCCACTCGCTCGTCCTCGCCCGCCCCGACCTGGGCGAATCCGACCCCCTCGCCTGGTCCCCCAGCACCTCCCCCGGCGGCTCCCCCAATACACTCGACCCATATGAAAACAGCGCGCTTCGCGCTGTTTTCATCAACGAATTCCTCGCCCACACGGACCCCGATCTCGACATGCTCGAGCTCTATAATGCCTCCACCCAGTCCGTCGACATCGCCGGTTGCGCCATTTGCGATGAGCCCGACGCCGAGTGCTTCACAATCCCGCCCGCCACCGTCCTCGCCCCCGGCGGCTTCACGAATTACACCGAGTTGGACCTCGGTTACCGCTTTAGCGCCAGCGGCGATGACCTCTTCCTGATGGCCCCCGGCGGCAGCAACGTCCTCGATGCCGCGCTCTTCGAAGCGCAGGAACGCGGCGTCAGTTCCGGCCGCTATCCCGATGGCGCGCCGGACATCGGCCGACTCGCCGCCCACACCCCCGGCGCCAGCAACGCACCCCCGCGCCAGGAAAGCATCGTCATCAGCGAGATCATGTTTCACCCGCTCTCCGGCCGCGACAATGATGAGTTCATCGAGCTCTACAACCGCGGCACCAACACCGTGAACTTGACCGGTTGGCAGTTCTCGGACGGCATCAAGTTTATCATCCCCTCCGGCACCACCCTCGCCCCCGGCGCACGCCTCGTCATCGCCAGCGACCGCGACCGCCTGATCAGCCGCTATCTGCAATTGAACACGGCAAACACCCTCGGCAACTTCAGTGGCGACCTATCCGACCGCGGCGAACGCCTCACCCTCTCGAAACCGGATAATCCTGCCTTTCCCCTGCAAGACTTCGTCGTCATCGACGAAGTCTCCTATGGCGATGACGAGGATTGGGGCGAATGGATCGACGGCGGCGGCAGCAGCCTCGAACTCACCGATCCCCACGCCGACAATCGCCGCGCCGCAAACTGGGCCGGCAGCGACGAAACCCAGAAGGCGCTCTGGACCACCATCGAATACACCGGCAAGGTGGACAACGGCAGCGGCACGAACAATGAACTCGATGTCTATATGCTGAACGATGGCGAGTGCCTCGTGGACAACATCGAGTTGACCAAACAGGGCGAAACCAACAACCGCGTCGCGCCCTCGCTGTTCACCACGACCCTCGACGGCTGGACGCCCCTCGGCAATCACGTGCGCAGCGCGCGCGAAGCCGGCGTCGGCGACGGCGGCGGCGCGGCCCTCCACGTCCGCGCCAGCAGCGCTGGCCGCACCACCACCACCAGTTACCTGCTGGGAAATTTCGACCGCCTTTGGAAGCCCATCGCCCCGGTCCCCGTCACCGGCGATGTCTACACCGTCCGGTTCCGCGCCCGCTGGCTCGCAGGCTGGCCCTTCGTCGCCACCAGCATGAAGGGCTTTTGGATCGAAGCC
>CAMFEP010000019.1 GCA_945949405.1 Kiritimatiellales bacterium | reverse complement strand
CCATGACATATCCGGAAATGGGCAATACCGGGATCAATGTGGAAGACATGGAATCCCGCCAACTTTTTGCAAACGGGTTCCTCATGCATGCGCTCAATCCGCCGAGCAACTGGCGGTGCAATGAATCACTTACGGAAAGTCTGGTGCGGCGTGGCATTCCGGCGCTGGCGGGCGTTGACACGCGCGCCCTGACCACGCGGTTGCGTGAGAAGGGCACGCAGAAGGGATTTATTTCCGTGACGGGCCAGGTGACGCCTGAGGAGGCGGTGGCGCGGGCGCGGGGGTGGGAAGGGTTGGATGGGCAGGACTATGCGTCCAAAGTTTCCTGCGAAAAGGCGTATGTGTGGGATCCGGAGGGCAAGGAAACCTGCACATGGGGCATTACGGACGCCTGCCCGCCCGCCACGATGAAAATCGTGGCCTACGATTTCGGGATCAAGTGGAACATCCTGCGCGGCATGAAGCGCCACGGGATGGAGGTGACTGTGGTGCCGGCCAAAACGACGGCGGCGGAGGCGCTCGCCTACAAACCCGATGGAATCTTTTTCTCGAATGGTCCCGCTGATCCGGCGGCGGTCACCTATGCGATAGATGCGGCGCGCGCGTTGATTGGCAAGGTTCCGATCATGGGGATCTGCCTGGGCCATCAGTTGCTGGGCATTGCCATGGGCGGGCGGACGTACAGGTTGAAGTTCGGGCACCACGGTTGCAATCATCCCGTGCAGGAGCTGCAAAGCGGCGAAGTCGAGATCACATCACAGAACCACAATTTCGCGGTGGCGCCGGATTCGCTCGACAAGTCGACGGTGGAGGTGACGCACGTCAATTTGAACGACGGCACGGTGGAAGGGATCCGCCATCGCCGCGAGCCGGTGTTTGCGGTGCAGTATCATCCCGAAGCAGGGCCGGGACCGCACGATCCGTACTACCTATTCGGCCGCTTCCGCGACCTCATTCAATCGGCGTGACCGTGCTGGGCGCGATCGAATTGCTTTGCGGCGCCGCGTCTGAGTGATCCAGCAGTGCGCTGGGGGGCAGCACGGGTTCGGGTGGTGCCGACTGGTTCTTTTTTTTCTCCACGGGGTCAACCGGCGCCGGCGGTGCGGCTGGCTCGGCCGGAGTGGGGGGCGCATGCTGCGCGGTTTCCGCCACATTTTCTTTCGCGTTGTCGGCGGGTATATTTGCATCGGTCTGGGCGGGGGTTTCCTGGTCGAGGATTTCCTCGAGGGGCGCGGCTGGAAGGGGCGGGCGGGTGGCGGCTTCGCGACGTGTGACGTAGGTGAGAATGCCACTGACCAGGCCTTGCGCAACTTTGTGGCGGTAGTCCTCCTTGCGCAGCAGCCAGGATTCGTCCTTGTTGCTGATGAATCCGCACTCCGCGAGCAGGGCGGGGCAGCGCGTTTTCCGCAGCACTTCAAAGCGCGCGCGGCGAATGCCGCGATCGCTCGCCTTGGTTTGGAAGATCAAGCCCTTGTGGACGAAGTAGGCCAGACGGGTGTTCTCCGCATCGTGGCTGTTGCCTGGGTAGGGGCCGTCAATTTTGGAGCCCTCGGCGGTGGAGGGGAAGCCTGCGGCGGGAATGACATAGGTTTCGATACCGGCGGCGCGAGCATTGCGTGAAGAATTGAGGTGCAGGCTCACGAAGAGGTCGGCGCCCCAGCGGTTGGCCAAATCGGCGCGCTCGTCCAAGGCCACATAGCGGTCGTTCTCGCGGGTCAAACGCACGTCGACGCCGGTTTCCGCCAGGAGTTCACGCATATGCAGGGCGAGGGCGAGCACGATGTCCTTCTCGACGGCATCAGGGGAGGCCCCCACGGCACCGGAATCTTCGCCGCCGTGGCCGGGGTCCAGCATGATGCGTGGCGGGTGATGCAGACCGGGCGAACCCGCGGTTTCATCAATCAAAGGCATCAGGACGAAATCGACATCCGCCGTGGCGATCTGGCCGGTGCCATTCACGTGGAGATAGGGGGCGTTCATGTGCAGGACGATGCCGTTGATGGTGACGCGACGCACATCCGGCACAAATACGATCTGTTTGTGGGTGGTGGAGAGGGTGACATAGCCATTGGCGTTCGCTTGCACCAGGGTGCCGTCAACGTGCGCAGCGACGGAGGGAAGGGTGGCGAGTGTGCCGGCGAACGCGTCCGGCAGGCGCGCCAGGCTGACGGCGAGCAGCATGTGCGCGGCACGCCTTCGCAGGTTTCCGATAGATTGCATGGGCGCCCTTATAACGGAATGGATTTGCGTACTCCAGCCATGAGTCGTTGAAAGACGATTTATTTTTAATTCGCGCATGTGCCGCGGCGTGGGGGATGGGGTCATTTGGAGAGATAAGAATCGCGCGGGACGCGCGACGCCGCACCAAATTGGGCCTCTACCGTGGCGTGTCGTAGCTTGACCGGAGGACCGTGAAAGCGGTACAAAAAGAACACGACACATACGGGACATATCCGAGCGTGTGTGCAATCGCTTCCAAACGGCTGTCAGGAAGGAACATGGGTGGTTGGTATGGCTGAAGTTGCCATTGAGAGAGCGCCGCAAAGGGTGCGTGACCTTTTTAACAAAGGTTTCGCCGCCATGGAGCGGGGCAATTTTGACTACGCCATTGAGCTGTTCATGTCCTGCCTGGAAATTGAACCGGCCTTGCTCAAGGCGCGCCGGTTTATGCGCGCGGCCCAGATTCAAAAGCGCAAGGGGACCAAGAGCAGCGCGATCAGCGACGCGATCACGATGTCAAAAGCCATGCCGCTCATGCTCTCCACGACCATGCAGATTCGGGGCAAGAAGGGTGACAAGGCGCTGATTTCCTCGGAAAAGCTTTTGCAGATGGATCCCACGCATCCCAAGTTCGCGGTGCTGGCCGCGGATGCCGCCGTGCTTTGCGACCTGCCGGAAGCGGCGATTATGACCCTGGAAGTGGCGCGCGAACACCGGTCGGACAACATCGATATTTTGCGCAAGCTGGCGGAACTGTATGTACTGGTTGGCGACACGAAGGCCGTGCGCGACTGCCACGAAAAACTCTTCGCGCTACGGCCCAACGATCCGGAGGTGTTGAAAGCCTACAAGGATGCGATGGCGCTCAACAGCATCGCCAAAGATGGCTGGCAGCAGGCCTCGCAGGGCGGCAGTTTCCGCGACATGATCAAGGACAAGGGCGAAGCCGCGCTGCTGGAACAGGACAAGAAGGCGGTCAAATCCGAAGGCGACGTCGATGACCTTATCACCGCCACGCTGAACAAGCTGCAGGCCGAGCCCGATAACATGAATTATTACCGGGCGTTGTCCCGGTTGTATGTGCAAAAACAGCGTTTCGAGGAAGCCATCGCCACGGTGGAGGAGGCGCTCCAGCGCAGCCCCGGCGATCCGGAGCTCGAGCAGATGGTGAGCACCATCCGGCTGCAGCAGATGGATCTCGAGATCAGGCAATTGCGCGATGCCGGGGACGAAGAGAGTGCCCAGAATCGCGAGCTCGAAAAGGCGCAGTTCCTGATGAGCGATTTGGAAGACCGGGTCAAGCGTTACCCCAACGACCTGCGCCTACGCCACGAGTATGGCGTGGTGCTGTACGAATCGGACCGCCTGAACGAGGCGATTCAGCAATTTCAAGCCGCGCAGCGCAACCCGAAAAACCGGGTCCGCTCACTCTACTATCTGGCCCTGTGCTTCAAGCAAAAGGGACAATACGACATGGCCGCGCAGCAGTTGACCGCCGCGTCCGCGGATCTGGTGGGGATGGACTCGACCAAGAAGGACATTCTCTACGAACTTGGCGCCCTGTACGAGTTGATGGGGGACAAGGAAAAGGCGCTCGGCCATTTCAAGGAAATCTACCAGTCGGACATCGGTTTCCGGGATGTGGCGGCCAAAGTCGAGCAGATGTACGGCGGTGGCTGACGCTTCGCGTTTTCCGCGTTATTCGGGTTTGGGCGTGGATGGCTTGGGCCAGACCCCGCGCATGCCGTCCTCAATCACGGTTTTCACATCCCGCGGGAAATTGCTACGCAACATCCACTTGATAAAACCCGGATCCGCACGCACCAGTGCATGCAGGGATTCACCTTTTTTCTTGCCGAAATTGAGCACGATTTCGTCGCCAGCCCACTTCAGGCGGCCTTCACGATCCACCCAAGACGGGTCGCGCGGGTTACAGTACTCATCGAGGGCGCCGACGTCGGTTGGTAAATCGTGGTAGCGTTGCAATTGCGCCTCCAGCACATGCAGGGTGGCGGTAACATCGGCCATGGCGCCGTGCGCACCCAGGTGCATTTCCTGGCAATAGAACGCAAGGGCCGCCGTCAAATCCCGCGGTTCGCGCTTGTGGAAAATGCGCTGCACATCAACGACGCGGCGGGTGGACACATCGAACTCGATGCCCACGCGAAGAAACTCTTCGACCAGCATGGGGATGTCGAAGCGCAGCAGGTTAAAGCCGGCGAGGTCGGAATTGGCCAATGCGTCCGCGATGGCCTGGGCGCGGTCCTTGAAGGGGGGGGCGTTGTGCACATCCTCATCGTGAATGCCATGAATGGCGGTAGCTTCCGGAGGAATCGGGATGATCGGATTCAGGCGGAACTCGTGGGATTCCTGGCGGCCATCGGGAAACAGTTTGACGAACGCGAGATCGATGATGCGATCCGTCTGGGGATTGGTTCCCGTGGCTTCGATATCGAGCATGGCGAGCGGACGATAGAGTTGCAGTTTGGACATGGTTCCTTTTCCGTGGGAAGCGGTTCTGGCATGCGTGCCATCCCGTATCCACCAAGGGATGCACCATACACAAGACGGTTTCGAATTGCCATTGACTTTGAAGGCCAATCTGCAATGATCAGCGCTCAATGTGATCGGGGTAAAGCGGACACGGGGTGCCGCCGGCGTAGGTACACGCCCCGGCCTGAACATGGAGCTTGCGAGACATGAGCCAGCATTCCAGCCTGAAAGCGGCAAGCAAGATTACGGTAAAGCGCAACGTTCTCAAGCGATTCGAACGAGTAGATTTGCTCCGGGGCCGGGGCAAGTGGAAAGAAGGGGCTCGCGGTTACGGACTGCCCAAGACCAAGGTCTAGGCATTGCGACGTTTCCGCCTGCGTCCCTGATTCGATTCGTTTTCAATCTCTCCCGGTCTATGATCCGGTTTTCATCTTGCTTGCGCCACCTGCTGATTCTGTGGGCAGGATTGTGCAGCATGGGGAGTGAGGCGAATGCAGGTTCCGTGCAAGTCACGGCAGATCGTGTGAATCTCCGGACGTGTCCGGAGAGCAACTGCGAAGTGATCGCCCAAGTTGCGACTGGTGACGTTTTGAAAACCCAGGGGCGACGGGAAGGTGATTGGATCGAGGTTGCGCCGCCCAATGGCGTGGCGGCTTGGGTCTACGCTGAGTTGCTTGAGGGCAATACGGTCATTGTCGACAGCTTGCGCGTGCGCGGCGGACCCGGGATCAATTACCGTTCCGTGGACGAATTAGAAAAAGGGGACACGGTGACGGTGCTCGGTCGGGACGGGGAGTGGGTGCGGATTGCCGCCCCGCCTGGGGCCAGCCTGTGGATCAGTGCGCTATACGTTCGGGATCTCGCCACGGAATTCCCGGAAGGGCCGGGGGTGGCGACGACCAGTAGAGCGCCTCCGACACGGGTATGGGAGCCGGCACCAACCCCAGCCGTGCCGGAGACTGCAATGACTTCCGCTGTGGCCGAGGTCCCGGCCGCAAACCAAACGCGTATTGAGTCCAATTCCCGTGTGCCCAAGCCTGGTACGCCTACGGGAGCAACGGGGCCAGGGAAAAACATTCAATATAGCGGGGTAATCAGGCCCGCAGGGATGGCCGTTTGGCGCCGTCCCAGCCGCTTTCGATTGGTGGAGGACGACGCGCTGGGGCGCCCCGTTACGCGTTGCTACGTGATGGGTGATGAGCAGGCACTGGCCCAAGCCGAAGGCAAGGACGTGACTGTGATTGGGCGGGAGTATTGGGTACAAGGCGTGCGCTACCCGGTGGTCACCGTGGAATCCATGCACGCCCGCTGACGCTCCTGCCTTGATTTCACACCAGAAAATTGAGTACACACGATGTCCAATCTGAAGCGGGGGATTTGAACATGACAGGGGGCCCCTTGCAAGAAGCGGGCATGGCTGATCACGGCGGAGTCCATCTCCAGAACCGTGTGCTGATTGTGGATGACGAAGAGGGCATTCGTGGGCTCTTCGCCACGATCATTGCCCACGATCTGCCCGATGTGCAGCTGGATGAGGCCAGCAACGGCGCGGAAGCGCTGGAAAAATTCCGTCGGCAGCAGCACAACGTGCTGATCATGGATCTGCACATGCCCATCATGGATGGATTGGCCGCGTTCGGTGCCATCCGGCAGTTGTGCGAATCGGCGGACATTCGAATGCCTGCCGTCATATTTTGCACGGGATTTGCGCCACCGATGACATTGCGCGACATCGTCAAAGCGTCTACGCGCCATCACTTGTTGAGTAAACCGGTGAAAAGCGATGCGCTTGTGCGCGCGGTGCGTACACGTTTGATCTAAGAATCCGCCGACCAGACGGCCCCATCATGCAAGTCCTTTCATCGCCAACCGAAGTTGCCGCCTTGTCGCTGAACATGCGGCGCTTGGGGAAGCGTGTTGCATTTGTGCCCACCATGGGGGCGTTGCATGCCGGACACCTGGCCCTGATCGAGGCCGCGAAGCGGCATGGCGATTGGGTTGTTGTGAGCATTTTCGTGAACCCGACCCAATTTGGTCCGGCCGAGGATTTTGGGCGCTACCCACGCCCGTTGGAAGCCGATCGGCAGACGTGTGAGGCCGGCGGGGTTGATCTGCTTTTCACGCCCAGCCGGGAAGACGTGTATGCCCCGGATCACAGCGTATATGTGGTGGAGGGGAATTTGACCCGTGGATTGTGCGGGCCGCATCGGCCGGGGCATTTTCGCGGGGTACTGACCGTCGTGGCCATCTTGTTAAACATCGCGCTTCCTGATGTCGCGATTTTCGGACAAAAGGATGCGCAGCAGGCGCGTTTGATCCAGCGCATGGTGCGGGATCTGCGCATGGCGACACGAATTCTGATTGCGCCCACCGTCCGCGAACAAGACGGGCTGGCGTTGAGCTCGCGCAACCAGTACCTGACGGAGGAAGAACGTTGCCGCGCTTGTGTTTTATCCGAAGCCTTGCGGCTTGCGGAGTCGTGCTATGCGGCAGGTGATCGCGACGCCGTGCAGGTGTGCGCCCGGATGCGGGCACGCTGTGAGGCCGTTGTGCCGGCTTCGGCCGTGGAATACATCGAGGCGGTGGATTTTGAAGGCCTGGCACCGGTGACAACACTGGCCGATGGCACGTTGTTGGCGCTGTGCGTTCGAGTCGGAAAAACCCGCCTGATCGACAATGTCATTCTGGGGCGTCCCCACATGGCCGCCGCGTACGGATTGTTGGCGTGAATCAGGACTGGCGCCGTTTCACGGCGAGGCTGCGGGCTTCGATCATGGCCAGCAGGATGCGATCGGGAGAATCGGCATGACGGACAAAGACGATATCACCGCCCAGCCGGGCCTGGTCGCTGCTGGGTTCTTCTGATAATACGACGATGGCTGCCGTTGGGCAGAGTTTGAGGATGGCGCGCAACAGGCCTGCCGACTCCATCGCAATCATGCGCTGATCCACGATGATCGCATCCAATTGGCGCTTGTCCTCCAAGTGGACTAGTGCAGACATAAAATTGTCCGCGGCTTCCACCTTCACGGACATGCTGCGCAATCTCTCGTGAATACGCTGGTTGTTGCGATCATCCGGCGACACCAGCAAAACATTCCAATTGGCGACGTATGGCGCCAAATCCGCCGCCAAACTTGCCCTGCCGGCGTCGATCGCGGAGGGCAGCTCACGGGGCAGGGCCACACGGTAAATGAGTGAGCCATCCGCTCCATGAAACGCTTCCAGGGTGCCGTTGGCTTGTTCAATCATGGTGCGGATCACGGAGACGATGACGCCGGCAGAGCTGGCGTCATCCCGAGTGGCGGGGGATTGCGAAACCGCATCGAGTGGCGTCGTGGCCACCAACAGGACGCCGGCATATTGGTTTGAAACGTGGAGCAAATTGACGTCGGGCCGTGGGGCGGCCGCCATGATGCGCAGCGTACCGGGTGAGGAGGCGCGATCCGCGACCAAGAGGCCAAGATTCAGGACGACCTGCTCGATTTTGAGTCCGGTCAGGGTCATGGGCGGCACATCGTTGATTTGTCCGTCGACCTGCCAGCCTTCCGGGAGGCTGTCCCGCAAGGCGGAAATGGCGGCTTGCAGGAAATCCGTGCTCATCCGGGGGAACGAGGCGGTCGGGCCGGGAGTCGAGAGTTCGAGCAGGTGCGCGGCGAGGGCCGTGCCACGTTCGGCACCCTTGCCAATGGCGCGCAGGGATCGCTGGGCATCGGGCGAGTCGATTGGCAGGCGGGCTAACAAGGAGGCGTGCCCGGAGATGGCGCATAACAGGTTGTTGAAATCGTAGGCAACACCCCGCGCGATCTGTCCGATGAGCTGCAGGCGGGCAACCAGGCGATTGTGCAACCGTTGCGCTTCCATGCGTGTCACGTCGCTGACGAGCAACAACACCATGCCCTCCATGGGCTGGCTGCGAAAGCGCAAGGTTTTTGCTCCATCCGGCTGGTTGAATTTTCGTTCAAGCTCATCCGGCTCGCGAGCCGTGAGGATGCTCTGAATGTCCTCTTCCCCGAGGCAGGGGAACTGCCGAGCAAGCGTCTGATTTGGGATGACTTCGATGCCCGTGATTACCTTGACCGCGGGATTGCAGCCGGTGATGCGACCCTTGCGATCGATGGCGATCAAGCCGTCCTGAATGTAATCCATGGCATCGATGAGGCGCCCGATGCGGCGCTGACTTTCCGTTGCCGCCGCCAGCTGCATGCCCCACAAACCAAAGGCTCCCGCAATGAGCATGAAGCCGAAGGTGATGATGCAAATGGAGAAGGCGATGACCGCGTATTGCGCTCCGTCCAAGTGCTCGCCCAAATCGGCGAGCACTTGACGGACCGCAATCACGGCAATCCCAAACAGGCAGATCAAGAGGACGGCGTATCGAGTCGCCTCTTTCGAGAACAACCTCATGCTGCCATCCCGTTCTTAATTAGCGCTTCCGCTTCATCGTGCGGGAACGAGCGCGTTCGGCAGACTCTTCTTCCTGGGCCTTGCGCAGTTGCTCGAGTTCCTCATCGAATACTTCCCTCTGGTGCTCGCGCTTGATCAGTTGTTTGTGGACCAGCGTCGCTTCATCCGGAATTCCGGCTTCGCGATACAGATTTTGTGCTTCGGCCAAAGAAAGCGTCACAAAGATGATTGTTTCGACCTGCCGTTTCACGTCGGCTTTGTGGGAGAACAAGTATTTGCCCAGCAAGGGAATATCGCCCAAGAGGGGAATCTTGGATGTTTTCTGATCGTTGCTCGTATCGGTGAGCCCGCCGATGGCGACGGTCTGCCCGCTGCGCAGGGTGAAGGTGGTCTTGATTTCCTTGACTGCGATGCGTGGCCAGGAGTTTTCGCCAACAACCTTGTCGGGCAGCACGCGTCGCACCAACTTGGGTTCGATGCTTGCCTCAATAAGGTCATCGGTTTTTACCACCGGAACGACCTGCAGATGGATGCCCGTCTCCAAGTAACCTTTCTTGATATATTCCGTGTCGAGTTCGGTATCGAGTTTGGCGGTGATCGTATCGCCCGGGCTATCCTGGGTGCCACGTTCAATTTCCGTTTTGATGATGGGTTCGCGGTCACCAACGGTGAAATAGGCGTCCTTGGAACCGCTGGCGACGATGATCTTGGGATTGGAAATGACGCTAACGCCCTCCGTTTTTTCCAAGGCGCTGATCACCATGTTGAAGGTTTCAAAATCGAGGATGGCGGACTGCGCTTCGGTGGTCGTTTTGTTGTAGGTATCGCCCTCCTGGTTGCTTAGCGAATCCGAAACCTGGGCGTTTTGGAGGCTGCTGTTGAGGGTGCTTGCCTCGGTCGAATTGACCGTGGTGGGGACGGTTTCGGGAATGATGACTTCATCCCCGTCGATGTTCGGATTCGGATCAAAAATTGAAAAGGTCGTATCCTCAAGCTGGTTGCCATCGGCGTCAAACAACCTGTCGGACGTGTCTGATGAGGAATTCTGGGATGAACCGACCGTGGCGCTACTGCTCGATTCGCTGTGCGTCAAATCGTTCGCGCGCGTGGATACGCGTTCGATCGTGCGTTCGTAGATGGCGCTGGGGGAGATGGACATGCCGTACTCATCGAGCGAATCCCAGCGGATGCCGACCTTTTTCGAGGCGCCGTCGGTGAGTTCCATGAACTTGGTTTCGACGATCACCTGGCGGCCGGGCACATCCATTTGCGACACGAGCTTTTGGATTTCACGCATATTGGCTTCCGTGGTGCGGACGACCATGGCGTTGCGCGAAGGGAACTCCGTCAGGGCGGCATTGGAAACCGCGCCCAACATTGTACGGGCCATGGGGCCCATTTCGGTGACGGTGGTGTAGTTCAGGAACATCGTTTCCACAATCATCGCTTCCGCCTCGCCCGCGGGTTTGGGAACGATCGTGTAGACGCCTGACCCTGGGAGTTTCTCGATCAAGGCGAGGTTATGCACATCCAGGATCGAGGAGAGGGCTGGTTTCCATTCGACACCCCGCAAATTGACAGTTACGGTGCCGCCGAGATCGGCAGACGTGGTGACGATGTTGGCGCCGGAGATGCGGGCAAACATGTTCACGACATTTTCGAGGGTCTCATTTTCGACGGTGACGTTGATCAGATTCTGTCCACCCGTGGGTTCGATACTGGTGTTTTCATCTTCTTTCAGGGGGATGACTTCGTCTGCAGCCGCGTCGGGCTCTTCCGCGGGAATGTCGGCGATTGCGGCTGGCGCCGTGGTGTCAACCGCGACCACGTCCGTGGTTGCCGCCATCGGATCTAGTGTGGGTATGTCGGCGGGTGCGACGGGCACGGTGGTTTCTGTCGCCGGTGCCGCATTGGCCCCTACAATGGGTTCATCAGCGGAAAGAGCCAGGGCCGCAAAGGTTGCCAGGACAGTCAAGGCCAACCATGGTCCGACCAGCCGGAAATTTTTTGGATTGTGTAATTTGCGCATGATGGCTCCTTGCGTCAGTTTCCCCGTTGCGTCGCGACGCCTAGCCGCCGGGGAGCTATCCCTCTGTCTGTTATGGACCGAACCTCCCAACGGTAGGTTAGTCCGCCGTAGTTTACCGAAATTGTATCGCCGGCCTCAACCGTCCCGATTCCTTTCAAGGTCGCGACATACTGATCATCGGATAGTTTCATGAGGGCGGTCAATTCCAGCATTTTGGTGGCCTCATCCCAGCGGATGGGTCCTTTGGGGCGCGCTTCCGGTTTGGCGCCGGAGATCGTTTCCATGGGGGCGGGCTTCCATCCAATTGGCCAAAAGGGATCCCGCATGCTATCGGCCTTGTCAACCCCGGTGGCGTCTTCGATTGATTCGCCGGCGGCCTGTTCCTCCGTCACGGTTGCTTGCGAGTCCGCCGTGGGCAATTCCGCTTCGCTTGCGGCGGTTGCGTCCGTGGCCGGGGCGGCAGCCTCCAGGGGCTGGGGGGCTGCTTCACTTCCGGGGATCATTTGGGCTACGGCACTGATGGACAGCATGGCCACAGCGGCGGCGAGGACATGTACTCCGCACCATTTGCGGGCGACGCTGTTCATGATTGCACCGATTCTCCGGGGACGAACGCGTGTGCGTCCTCCAGCCGCTTTTCAAGTTGTTGACCCAAGGTGGGGTCGGACCAAACGGGAAATTGAAGGTCCAGATTGACCGTGTGCCGCGAGGGATCCTCGGCGCGTGGCGTGATGACGACGCCGGAGACGCAAACGTAGGGATTGCCTTCCCCGGCGACCTCCAAAAAGCGGATCAGCTCGTGCAGACCGACATTAAAAGTCAGGCGTATGTTGTAGCACTTCAGTGATTGTTCGGCGGTGGGAACCGCGGCCTGGGGCATCTGTGTGATTCCGATTTCCCGGGCGGTTTCAATGGTGACGCCCGCGGTCTGGGCTACACCTTCAATGAATTCCCGCGCACCCAACTCGTAATTCCCAAGGCGCGGTTGAAGGATGAAGTTCTGATGATAGGCACCATCGACAATGCCTTCCAATACTTTGGTGTTGGCATCGCGATCCTGCATCATCCGGCTGACGTCGCGTTGCGCGGTTTCCAACAACTCCTTCGTTTTGGTGATATCCGCGCGATAGGTCGTTTTGCGCCCCATCATGGGTTTGATGATGAATGTGATGAGAACAATGATAACCGCCACGACCCCGATGCCGATCAGGGCCAGGATCTTGATACGCTCCTTTGGATCATCCGGCAGTTTCATTCAAACGCTCGCTGGGTATACAGGCAGGAGATCTCGAAGACACGGTCGTCGCGCTTGGCTTCCGGGGTTGTGTCCGCGCCGAACAAGGGAACGGTGACGGTCTCGGTCAACGACTCGAACGCCGGATTGGATATCAAGGCTGTTTCGAGGCGCTTCACGCTTTGCTCCGCATCATCACCGACGGCCTTGCCTTTGAGCGACAAAACAAACATGCGCGCCGGTTTTTCGGCAGTTGTTAATTGCAGAGATTGGCTGATATTCAGGTCATTGAGTTGAATATTTTCCGGAACCACGCCCATCAAGCTGAAGAGTTGGTGGTGCCAGGCGATGCGAGATTTGTTCCAGCCCGCCAGTTCTGCGGCAACATTGCGGTGCGTTTGAAATTCGGCGATCAAGGCCTTGGCCCGCTCCTGCTGCGGCGCGGCACTGTCCAGACTGAGTTTATTGCTTTCAAGTTCCTGGCGGAGCTGGCGGACGGCCAAAAACTGCCAGCCCAAGAAGCCGACAAGCAGGAAGGGAACCACGACGGAAGCGATGCGCAGTACCCCCTGGGAACTGACGACGCTGCCGCTTCGCAGTTCCGTCGCGAGAATCAAATCAACGCGCAGATTCATGATTCCTCAAAAGCACCCAGGCAGGCGCCCGCGGCGGCGGCGAGACGCCATTCCTGCCCCACCAGATCCGGAGGCAAGGCATCCTTGGCAATGGAAAGCCCCTCAAATGGGTTCCAAGACTGCAGCTCAACATCCATGGCGGCGCGAACTTCCTCCAAGGCATCCCGCGAGCGTGCGAGTCCGCCCGAGACAAACAAACGGGTGATGCGGCAGTTTTCGCGGCGTTCCACAAAATCGCGGGACACCATCAATTGCTTGATCAGCGGTTCCAGGATGTCCGTCAGGGATTGCGAGATATCAAACGATCCATCCGTGATGATGCCCTGGGCGGTATCCCGGTCAACGCCAAGGGAATTCTGGACTTTTTCGAGCAGTGAATTGGTGCCGAAATTGAAGCGGCGCACCAGCGACAGCAAGCCGCGGTTAAACAGGGCGTACGTGGTGGTGGTATCCCCGAAGTCGATCACGCCCACGGCGCCAAGCCTGTCTTTTTCCGGGAGCGCATGCAAGAAAGCGGCCATCGTGGCCAGACCGGAAATCTCAATCGAGCGCGGGGCCGGGATGCCGGTGGGCAGCAATTGCGGGATGCGCTGTGCCTCCTCCTCGACATGCGCCACGGCAAGAATCCGGGACTCGGCGCGGCCGTGGCCCTCACTGATGATCTTGTAGCCGACCCGATAGCGGTCGGGGTCATCCAAGCCCATGCTTTCAGTGACCTTGGATTCCGCGCGCGCATCGAACGTACCGGGAAAGCTCAGCAATTTTACGATGGCCCCCTGCGCGGTGAAGGTCAGGGCCGCATTGCGTGCTTTCAGCCGTCCCGGCAAATCCAAAGCGGGAGGTGCATCCGTTGTATTGCCGGGACTAAGAGGGGGAAGGACGCCTGCCGCAACCACGGTGATGACGCCCCCATGATTTCGCATTCGAACAACCTTGATACCACTGCTGGCCACATCCACGCCAACGACGTCCGTTGGGCCCCGCTTGAGACCGGCTAGAACTTCTTTTAGGGGTTTCATATGGCGCTGGTCTTCTTGCGGCGAACAATACGAGCAAGTTCCGTGCAAGACAACAAGAAAGTACGAAACGAGCCCGTTGCAAGGGTGTATATTGGCGGAATGCGTTAACGTCACCGGACAGGATTCTCACAAGCGTTGCAAAAATTGCAGGCATGCGAATCGCAAACGACGCAGCGGATGATGTGCGCGTGCTGTGACAATGAATTTGGAGTGGGCAGGGCGAGTGCGATCGTGCTAGCGTGGCGGCACTATACAGGACCTGTTGTTGTCGTTGCCGGAGCCGCCCTCATGCCGGACAAAGAGTTCTCCAAGACCATGCGGATTGACCTGATCCCGGACGTCCCGGCGCGACCGTCCGGTAATCAACGCCCGCGGGTCGTGTTCGAGCGCCGCCAGGGCGTATCCATTCCACGCACCCCGCGGGAAGATGGCGAATTGGAGGATTCCCATTTCCAGCGGCTGCTCCAACGCTTGTATGACGCCGCGCTGATTGCCGATGGCCATGGGCGGATTGTTGATGTCAACGTGCGTGCCGAGGAATTTCTTTCTTACAGCGGGGGTGAACTTCGCGGCATGACGGTGTTCGACGTCATATCCGGTGCCGACGAAAGTGTCCTGCGCACCGTTTCAGACAACCTGGAAAATGAGCGCCATACCCTGATTCAGGCGTATTGTTTGCGAAAAGACGGTTCCTATTTCCCGGCGGAAGTCGCGGTGAGCAAGCTTGGCCTGGGACGGCTGCATTTGTGTTTTTTCATCCGGGATATCACCATTCGCCGCCAAGCCGAGGAAATGCTGATCACCGAGCACAATGCCATTCAAAACAGTGGCAACGGCATCGTGGTGGTGGATCTGGCGGGCCGGCTTGAATATGCCAATCCCACCATGGAGCGCATGTGGCGCTGCGACCAGCGTGACGGGCTGCTTGATCGGGATTTGCGCGATCTGGTGATCGATCGCGAGGCGATGGAGCGCTTCATGCGGGACATGCTGCAAGGCGATGTGCAGGGGGGCGCCACGGAATTGCGCGCACGCCGTCTGGACGCAACCGAATTCGATGTTCAACTTTCTGGTGCGCGCAACCGAAATTCAGATGGCGAAAACGTGGGTTGCGTATTTTCCCTGATGGATATAAGTGATCGCAAGCGCGCGGATGAAGCCGAGCGGGAATTGGAGCGCCGCCGCGTGATGTTCGAGAGCCTTGGCGCCGCCTGCCACCACCTGGGGCAGCCCGCCACCCTGCTTTTGGGGAATTTGGAACTCATGCGCGAACGTTTGCGTGGCGCCGATCCGGAGACGCTCAAGCTTGTACAGGGCAGCCTGAATGCGATGGAAAAGTTGAGTGCGGTCTTGCGGCGGTTGAACGCCGTGAACGAATACCGCACGACGCAATACCTGCAGAGTGACGCCGACGCGCCCAGCGGACGTATCCTGGACATTTGAACTGGAGGAGCGGGGTGGGGGCGGTGGGGGCAGTCAGGGTTTCTCCTGCTGAAGTCAATCCGAGGGCCTTTGTGGTAGCGGATTTCCTGCCAAAAAAAAAGGAAGCAACCCCCGAGGGGGTTGCTTCCTTAGATCGAACATTACTCCCTGGCAGATTACAGCGTGTGCCCGGGGGTGATGTCGCAGGTCGGATCCGAGCCGACTGCCGTGTAGTCGTACACGCCATTCGCCGGGCAAGTGGGGGCGTTACCACCCTTGATGTAGGTCAGGCAGTTCGTATACGCACCGGTGCCGACCGCGCAGGAGGTTGCGTTCACCCAGCCGTTTTCCATCGCCGCCTGCTCCTTGGCCGCGTCGATGATGCGCAGGTTATTGATGCAACCCTTCGACTGCGACTCAGCGCGAGCCTTGAGGAAGGACGGGATGGCAATGGCGGCCAACAGACCGATAATCGCCACGACGATCATAATTTCCACGAGCGTGAAACCTGACTTCTTGCTGTTCATTTTAATTTTCTCCTATTTCTGCTTTCTTCTTTAAGGGCTGCGACCTTGCCCCAGTTTACGCGTTCGCTAACGGGCGCCTAAATAGCAGCCCATGTGCCAAAGTTTAGAAATTCACGCGAAGAGCTTGTTTCTCAAATATGTGGTTCGTAGTATCGGTGCATATTCTTAAAATACCCTTTAAAAGTTAAAAATGCATGTAGATGGATTATTTAAATTTTCATTTGCGCAATATCAATAATGAATAATGCAAGAGTGAGAATCGTGTTAATGCAGTAAAAAAAGGCCAATATTGAACATAACATGGCGATTCTTGTGCATGTGATTGGTTTATAATTTTGCACCCAGAGATGCAAAAATGAGAATTGTCAGTAAAGCAGGGAAAAGCTACGAGTGAATGGGCGTGGGGTGGTTAATCCCAGGAACTCAAAGCGGCTGTCCGGACGGGGCCCCGCTGTCATCCTCTTCGGGAAGCTTGCGATAGAGCGTGGCGAGACTGATGTCCAAGGCCTTGGCGGCCTTCTCCTTATCGCCGCCTGTGTAGGTCAAAATCTGTTGAAGGTATTCTTTTTCCTTGGTCCGCAAGAACGCTTTCAGGGACTTACAACGCTGGGGATCGAGTAATTCGGAGGGGGCGCCGCTGAAAGATGAGGAGGGCGCCTTTTGCATGGCGGTCTGGCGGATTTTTGGGGGGAGGACTTCAGGCGTAATGACGGAATCCCGGGCGAACGTCATGGCATGTCGGATCGCGTTTTCAAGTTCGCGAACGTTGCCAGGCCATGAGTGGGACTCGAGAATGGCGGCAACCTCGGGGGAGATGGTGGATGGGGTGGCGCCGTTGGGGGTTTCCTGCTTTAGCACATGATAGACCAGCGGCAGGATATCCTCCGGCCGTTCCCGCAGCGGGCGAATTTCGAGGGGGATTACGCTTAAACGATAATACAAATCTTCGCGGAACAAGTTTTCCTTGAGCAGGGTTTCCAGACGCGTATTGGTCGCGGCAATGACCCGGGCATCAATGGACACATTCTCATTGCTCCCCACGCGGCGGACCTCTTTTTCCTGCAAAACACGCAACAATTTCCCCTGGATGCTCAAGGGCATGGAGCCTATTTCATCGAGGAAGATTGTGCCCCCGCAGGCCGCCTCGAAAAGGCCTTCTTTATTGGAAGAGGCGCCTGTGAAGGCCCCCTTGACGTGGCCGAACATTTCAGATTCCAGCAAGGGCTCCAGCAAGGCCGCACAGTTTACCGCGAGGAATTTTTTATCTTTGCGGTGGCTGGAGGCATGAATGGCTTTTGCCACAAGTTCTTTGCCTGTGCCGCTTTCTCCGTAGATCAGCACGGTCGCGTCGGTGGGGGCAACCCGTTTGATCATTTCGCAGACGTTTTGCATGGCCGGGCTTTCCGCCACGATGTTTTCAAGCTGGTAGCGGGTGCCAAGTTGGGCCTTGAGATTGGCGTTTTCCGACAGTGCGTTGCTGTAATCCAAGGCGCGCTGCACGGTGATCAGCAATTCGTCGACCTTGAAAGGTTTGGTGACATAGTCAAAAGCCCCCAATTTCAGGGCCTCAATTGCCGTTTCCACGGAGCCATAGGCTGTCAGCATGATCACGGGCATGGCGGGGTGCTCATCGTGGGCAAGGCGCAGGAGATCCATCCCGTTGATGGGGCTCATGCGGATATCCGAGACCATGAGGTCGAAACGCTCGGATTTCAGCAGGTCCCTGGCCTTTTCTCCGCCAAGTGCCGCCACCACCTCGTAGCCCTCGGCTTTGAGAAGGGTGCCTAATACACTCAAAATGCTGGGTTCGTCGTCAACGAGGAGTACACGCGCCATGATCGTAAGCCCATTCTCGATGTTGCAAGTTCGTCAATCTAGCGGGGCGCAGATGACCTGTAAAGCGCGCAATATGCCATGGGCCAAATTTCAGAATACGCGCCGGCGGGGCGATTACCCGGAAACGACTTCGCCCATTTTGAAGATCGGGAGAAACATACACAGCACGATACCGCCAATGATGACGCCAAGGAAGACCATCAGCAGTGGTTCAAGCAGCGAGGTGAGGCCCGTCAACATCGTTTCGACCTCGTCGTCATAGAAATCGGCGATACTGTCCATCATTTCGTCGATTTTCCCGGTTTTTTCACCGGCCTGCATCATGCGGGTCAGCATGGAGGGAAACACGGTCTGCATGGACATGGCGACGGAGAGCGGCTCACCAACTTCCACGGAACGGCGGAATTGTTTGACCACCCCGCCGGTGACCAGATTTCCCGTGGCGCCGGCAACGATGTCGAGCGCGCTCAAAATGGGGACGCCGCTGCGAATCATTTCGCCGAGTGAACGTGCAAACCGGGCTGAGGCCACCTTGCGCGTCAGTTCACCGAAGACCGGTGCCCGGAGCACAAAGGCGTCCAAGGCATAGGCTCCTTTCGGCGTAGCTTTCCACTTGCGGAACGCCACGACCACACCAATCACGACCACGAGCATATACAAGCCGTAGCTGCGAAGCTTATCGCTAATGGCCATCAGAAATTTGGTGGGGCCCGGCAACTCCTTGCCGAAGTCGGCGAACATGCTCCCGAAGACCGGCACGATAAACACCATCATGGCGATGGCCAGCGCGAAGGCGATGCACAGCACGATCGTCGGGTACATCATGGCAGACTTGACCTTGCGCCGAAGCCGTGAGGTGGACTCGAGGAAGCCCGCCAGGCGGCTGATGGTTTCCGCGATTTGACCTCCGGTTTCGCCGCCCTTGACCATGTTGCAAAAGAGGTCGTCGAAGATGGATGGGAATTGGCGCAAGGCTTCAGAAAGCGCGCCGCCGTTTTCGATCGCCAGACGCACCTGTTTGATCACGAGCTTGAAGTTGGGGTGGTCGACCTGCTCTTCCTGCGCCTCCAGCGCGCTGACGATGGGCATTCCGGCGGAGAGCATGGCGCCGAACTGGCGCGCGAAGCTGGGCAGCAGTTCATTGACGATTTTCTTGGAGCCGGGAACGCGTGCGCGGTTTTTCAGCCACTTGTCCGATCCGGGCTTGGGGCCCGGAATTTTTTTTGCCGCCGCCGGTCCTACGCTTCTGGGGGCGGCGGTGGATTTGGCGAGGGTTGGCGTGGCGCGTGTGCCGCTGCTGTTGCGTACGATTGGGCTCATGCGAAAATCCGTTCTATTGCCGGTGTCTTTGGTCTGTTGTCATCGGAGCCGCCCATGCGGCATGTGTCTGTGTGCCGCGATGAATACTATTCGCCGCCGGTCACTTCAATCGCCGCCTCGAGGCTCGTGATGCCATCCTTGACGCGCAGCAAACCTGCTTCTTTCAGTGTCACCATACCATTTTTGCGGGCCAATTCGCGAAGTTCCGAGGTATTGGCGCCCATCAAAATTCCGCTACGGATGGCGTCGTTGACCAGGAGCACTTCCATGATCGCGCCGCGCCCCTTGAAACCGCCTGAGCAACGCGGGCAGCCGACCGGCTTGAAAATGGTTCCCCCGGCGAGGATCTCAGGGTCGATCTTGTTGATGCGCAGGATTTCCTGGGAAACTTCGGTGGGCGCCTTACAGGCCGTGCACAATTTGCGGAACAGGCGTTGTGCCTGGGCCAGCACGAGGCAGGATCCGAGCATGAAGGGTTCGATGCCCATATCGACCAGGCGCGTCACGGCGCCGGGGGCATCGTTGGTATGCAGGGTGCTCAAGACCAAGTGTCCGGTGAGCGCGGCCTTGATGGCGATTTCCGCCGTTTCGCCGTCGCGGATTTCGCCCACCAGCACGATATCGGGGTCCTGGCGGAGGATGGAACGCAAGGCCGCCGCGAAGGTGAGGCCCACTTCCGAATTGATCTGCACCTGGTTGACGCCTTCGAGCTGATATTCCACCGGGTCTTCGCAGGTGATGATGTTGACGTCGGGTTTGTTCATGTCCTGCAGGCAGGAATACAAGGTCGTTGTTTTGCCGCTGCCGGTGGGGCCCGTCACGAGGATGACGCCGTGGGGTTGATCGATGGCATAGGAAAGCGCCTCCTGCGAGCGCTTGTCCAGACCGAGCGCGGAAAGGCTGGGGGACAGGGCGGTTTTGTCCAGGATACGCATGACGACCTTCTCGCCGTGGATGGCGGGCAGAATGCTCACGCGCAGGTCGACTTCCTTGCCCAACGCCTTGATGTTGAAGCGTCCATCTTGGGGTACGCGGCGTTCGGCAATATTCAAGTCGGACATGATCTTGATGCGAGAAATCACCGCGGCCTGCAGGTTCTTGGGCGGGCTGGGGCGTTCCATGAGTGAACCGTCGATGCGGTAGCGCAGGCGCAGTTTCTTTTCCATGGGCTCGAGGTGGATGTCGCTGGAACCTGTGCGCAGGGCCTCGACGAGCATCATGTTCACCATGCGGATGACGGGGGCACCCTCCGCGCTTTCCAGCATTTCTTCGAGGCTTTGCTCCTCCTGTTGTTCCGCCACGACCTCGACGTCGCTCTCGCTCTCGCGCATCATTTGTTCCATGTCGAATCCCTGGGAGGATTCCTCGAAGAGCTTGGAAAGGGCCGCGCTGATTTCGTGGTCCGGCGCTGCCAGCGGGGTCACGGTGAGCCCCGTCAGGGTGGCGACTTCGTCGATGGCCATGAGGTCGAAGGGGTCGCCCATGGCGATGGTCAGGTTGCGGCCCAGGCGTGCCATGGGGATCACGAGGCGCTTGGCCATGACTTCGCGGGGGAGCAACTCCAGCAGTTGGGGATCGGGGGTGAAATGCGCCAGGGTGATCGGCGGCATCTTGAGGTATTCGGCGAGGGCCAGCGTCATGTCGACGCTTTTGACGATCTTTTTTTCCGTCAGGTATTTTTCAAGGCGAATGCCCTGAATGCGGGCCTCCTCCTCGGCATCCTGAAGCGTGGCGGCATCCAGGATTTTGCGATCGAGGAGAATATCGGAGATTTTGCCGGAATTTTTTTTCTTGGCCATAGGCGTTCGCGTTGCCCCAGCATGCCGGTTGATTTGGTATTCTCACACAGGCCCCAGAAACTGCCAATCACTTTCTGGCCGGACACGGGGGCGGTGCGGCGTCCGGGAGGGGCCTTCGCATTTGACTTCCCGGCGGGCCCGTGCGTAAGCTGGCTCGGTTGTCCGGCAGTGCCGCGCGCCGCCATGGGTTGCCGGCACGGGGAAGTTGCGGCATGAACGAATCAACAAGCAAGGCGCATAAAAATCCGGCCCCCGAAGAAGAGGTCTGGATTGCCATTTCCGCCTTCGAGCACATTCTGGAGGCCATGCCCAATGACCGCGCCTCCCTCGAGGCGCTTTCGCACGCCTACGAGCAGATCGGCGACCACACGCGCGCGAAGGACTACATGGTGCGGCTGGCCCGGGTGGTGCTGGACGAAGGGGACGCCAGCGCCGCGAATGAGCTGGCGGCCCAACTGGCGCCGTATGTGGACGAAGATCCCGATGTGGCCAAGGTGCGCGACAGTCTGGCAGCGCGATTTGCGAAAGGCGCAACCGATGCGCAGGCCGAGGAACTTGCCGAGCTGGCGGTTGACGATGGATTGGCGGATGAGCAGCGCTATGAATCGTTCAATCTTGCGGATGAACTCTCCTTTGCCTGGTCCCTGCTCGAGTCGGCGCAGTTGACACAGGAGGAATACGCGAGTCTGGTGCAGGACCTGACCGAAATGTCCGCGGGTGAAGGCAACGCCACGATTTCCGTGCTGCATGCGCTGGAGCTTCGGGCCTTTAAGAATCTGGAACGCCTGATGCTGGCGGTGTCGAAGGAAACGGGCGCACCGATCATCACATTGAGCCTGTTCGACATTCAACATGCGGCAATCACGGCACTGCCGCCGGAATTCGTTACCCGCCGTGGGGCGGTGGTGTTCGATTTTGCCGGGAACGAGGCGTTGGTGGCGGTGATGAATCCGCACGATCCCAAGTTGCGCAAGAGCGTGGCGGCCATTTTGAAGCGCACCTGTCATTTTTTCATGACGTTGCCTTCCGAGTTTGACCTGGTGGCCACGCGAGCCCGTGAACTTGCGGCCAAGCCCAGCGGGAAATAGGCAGGACCGCGGCTTGCCGGGTTGTCGGGG
>CAMFEP010000018.1 GCA_945949405.1 Kiritimatiellales bacterium | reverse complement strand
GGGCTGCACGGAGGTTGAGGCGCTGACCATGACCACGGGCACGTCGGGATACATGGACTGGATATCCTTCAGCAGGCTCAAGCCGTCGCGATCGGGCATCATCACATCGAGCAGCACGAGATCGACGCGTTCCTTTGAGAGCAGGCGGGTGGCTTCGTTTGCGTTTTCGGCGAGGGATATCTGGTAGTCGCGCCCAAAGATGGCGCGCAGCGATTCGCGGCTCCCGCGTTCATCATCCACGATCAGCAGATGTTTCATTTTGGGCGCTCCTTTTTTGAAGGTGTCAGGGTTCGGGTGTCGGGTTTCAGGTTGGATTGTGGACGGGGAGGGTGATGTTGATGCTGGTGCCTTGTTTATCGGATTCGATGGACACATGGCCGTGGTGGTCCGCGACGGTGCGCTGGACCATGGGCAGGCCGAGGCCCATGGCGCGGGCTTTGGTGGTGCAGAAGGGGGAGAACACATTGTCGCGGATTTCGGCGGGGATGCCGCCGGCATTGTCGCGCATGGCGATGTGGACGGACTCCGGCGCGCCGTTGGGGTCCGGGACCACGGTGACGGTGATGCTGATGTGCGGGGCCTCGAGCTTGTGCAGGGCCTCGAGGGAATTGGTCAGGATGTGGGCAAAGCACTCGATCAGGGCATGGCGGTCGCCCTGCACGGGGGGAATCACGTCGGGGAGCATCCACTCGAAGGCCGTTTCGGCTTCCGGCACGCGCAGCGCGGCGAGGTTGCGGCCCTCCTCAAGCAGTTCGCGCAGATTGACGGTGGACATGTGCAGCGCGGGGCGTTCCGCGAAGCTGTTGATCTGCTGGATGATGGCGTTGAGGCGGTCGACTTCGGACGCCATCAGGCCGCTGAACTCGGTGCGGAATTCCGGATCGGAGTAGCGTTCAGGGAGCAGTTGCGCGAAGGTTTTGATTGCGACCATCGGGTTGCGGATTTCATGGGACATGCTCGCGGCGAGTTCGGTCCAGAAGGCGGCGCGTTCGACTTCCTGCTGGCGGAGGTTGAGCAGATGCTCGCGGGTGCGGTCGTGGACGAAGGCCACGGCGCCGGCGCCGGCGGCGGCGTCACCCAGGCGCGCGGCGCGCATGGAGAGGTGGCGGTTGTTGCGGGGATCGACCCAGTCCTGCTCACCCACGAGGGCCTGGCCCGCGAGGCAGGAACGCAGGGCCCGGCCCAGCAGCGGTCCCAGAGCCTCGACGGGGCGGTCCACCACATCGGCGCGGTTCAGTTCCAGGATACGTTCTGCGGCGGCGTTGAACCAATAGAGCTGGCCATCCGCGGCGGCGGCGATGACGCCGGTGGGCAGGGAGGCCAGGAGGGTTTCGGCGAAGGATTTTTGGAGTGCGACCTCGCGATAGAGCATGGCGTTTTCGAGCGAGGTCGAGACGTGTTCAGCGAGGAACATCACGTCCTGGATATCCGTGTCGTGGAAGTCGCCGCCGGTGGCGCGTCGCCCGAGGAAGAGCCAGCCGAGCATGGAGGCGCGGCCCTGCAGGGGTACGATCAGTTCGGCGCCGAGGGCGTCGAGGGCGCGTTCGAGCATGAGGCGGGCGTTGGTGTCGCGCAACTGATGGAGGCGGTTGCGGGTCACGGCCTGGGCATTGATTTCGAGCCAGCGCACGAGGGGCGCATCGCGGCGGTAGGATTGCTGGCGGGTTTCATCGAGGCAGCCGACGCCGGCCTTGAACTGGTAGATGTCGCGATCCTCCATGGCGGCGAAGATGCCGGCGCGCAGGACGACGGCGGTGCTGGCGATACCGTCGATGATGCCCTGGAGCAGGCCATTGACGTTGGCGAAGTGGCGCAGGGGGCTCAAGAGTTGGCGCAGCGGGGCGGTGTCCCAAGCCGGGCCGCGGGTGGAGGCGGCATCCGCCGGTGCGAGGGCGGCTTCCCGCAGGGTTTGCAGTTCCTGAAAGAGGCGTTGGCGTTCGGAGGTCTGGCGCAGCAGCAATTCGACCGACAGGTTGTCTGCGTCGGGGGCGATGGTGCCGTAGATGCCCATGTCGAGTGCTTCCAGCACGGGATCCGAGCGGGGATTGCCGATGGCGATCACGAGGGTGTGTGGCCATTCGCCAAGGACATCGCGCAGCAAGTCCACGCTGGCGGGGCTCTGCAGATCGTGCATGAGGATGCCGAAGGGGCGTTGCTGGAGGGCGCGCTTGACGGCGGTGGCATTGGCGGCGAGCTGCACCTCCGCCACGGGCTCCGCGTAGGCCGTGAGCCGCCGCGCGAGAGCGGCGTCGGTGGTGAACAATACGCAATGAGCCCGCTCGGTCATAGAATCTCCGTTTTTTCAGGCAGGGGAAAACTGATCAGGAAGGACGTTCCCGTGCCGACGTGACTTTGCACGTCGATGACGCCGCCTTGTTCGTCGATGATACCATGTGAGACGGCGAGGCCCAAGCCGGTGCCGTGACTTTTGGTGGTGAAGAAGGGATCGAAGATATGCCCCAGGTCGTCCTCGCCGATGCCGATGCCGTTGTCCTCGATGCGCAGCAGCAAGGCATTGCCGCCCGGTTGTTGCCCGCCGCGCTGGCGCGTGCGGCTGTTTTGCACGAGCGAGGTTGAGATGCGCAGGGTGCCGCCGCCGGGCATGGCATCCTGGGCATTGAGGAAAAAATTGACGAAGGCCTGGCTCAAGAGATCCGCATCGCCCATGATCGAGTCCTCGGCGCAGCGGAAATCGCGCACGACGTTGACGTGATGCTGTTCCAGTTGCTGGGCCACGAGGCGCAGCGAATCGTCGACCACGGTGTGCGTGTGAATCAGGGCGAGGGAGGGTTTGGCGGGGCGTGCGAAGGTGAGCAACTGGTTGACGAGGGTGTCGATGCGCCGGACCTCGTCGGTCATGAGTGAGAGGAAGCTCTCGCGGAACTCGGGGTCGTCATAGCGCTCGGGGAGCAACTGGGTGAAGGTCTTGATGGTGACGAGGGGGTTTTTGATTTCGTGGGCCATGCCGGCGGAGAGGGTGCCCATGCTGGCGAGGTGGTCCGAGCGCCGGATCTGCCCTTGAAGGTGTTTTAAATGGGTGACGTCGTGGAAGATGATCAGTGCGCCGAGGGTTTCCCCGGTGTGGCTGTGGAAGACCGAGCCGCCGACGCGGACATGCAGCCGGTCGTCCGCGCCGAGGTGCAGGCGGACCTCCTCATCCGCATGGCGGACGCCAGTCTCGAGGGTGTCCTTGAGGATGTCACCGAGGGGGGCGGGCAGGATATGACAGGGTTTGCCGACGAGGTCGTGGACCGACTTGCCGAGGAGGCGTTGCGCATCGCGGTTGATGACCGTGACGCGGCGCTGGCGGTCCATGGCGATGACGCCCGTGCCGAGGTTATCGAGGAGGATGTCGTTATAAATGCGGCTGTTGCGGGTTTCGGTGAAGAGCCGCGCGTTTTCGATGGCGATGGCGAGTTCATCGCACGAGAATTGCAGGGCATCTTCCTCGGCGGCGCCGTAGATGCGTCCGGAGAGTCGCGGTCCCAGCAGGATGATGCCGCTCAAGCGGTCCTTGAAAAAGACACCGACCGCCGCGGCGATTCCGAGGGAGTTCATCTGGGTGACGGCCTCGATGGCGGTGGCGGAAAGCACGCGGCGTTTCTGGATGTCGACGACGAGCGGGCGGCGATCGGCGCCCAGGGTGCGCACCAGCGGGGAGGCGGCGTCGAGGCGCAGGGTGGAGGCTTCCTGGGCGGGAAAAATCTCGGTGAAGGCCTCATCCTGGCGCAGGAGGATCAGGACGCGATCCGTGCCGAGGCCGCGGGAGATGATGTCGACGAAGTGGTGGGCCATGTCATCGATCGTGGAGATGGACTGGAGGGCCTGGCTGACCTGGCGGACCATGGCGCCGACATCGACGGTCCGGGCGTTAATGAAGAGGCGGTTGGCAAGACGCTGCATGCGGCCGTTGGCGGGGGCCATGGAGAAGGCGACGACGAGGGCGGCGAGCAGGTGGGCCCAGTCGTTGTGGGGGACGTTAAAAAAGCGAAGGAGAGAGCCGGCGGCCCAGAGCATGGCGAAATAGAGGGCCGAGAGATAGGCGGTAAGCAGGGTGTAGGCCGTGATGCGCCGCATGACGAGGGCCACGCCCATGATGCGCTGCGTGGCGATGCCATAGGCCATGATGGCATTCAGCACGACTGCGCAGAGGGGCGCCATGGGGGCGGTGTGCGAATTTCCGGTGATGGCGGGGATGATCAGGGCGAGGGAGATTCCGGTGAGCAGGCAGGTACCGCAGGCCAGCAACACGTACTGGAGTTCGATGCGTTGGATGCCGCGCGCGCGGAGTACGTCGCTGATGTAGCGGATTAGCAACCAGGCGAGGGCACCCAGGTAATAGAGTGCGAAGATTGGAAAGCCGGGGCCATAGACGGGTTCGGCCACGCTGGGAATGGGCGGTTCCAGGGACACCGGGAGGTGCACTTCGCGCAGAAAAAACTTCGTCAGGCACATGGCGCCGATTGCGGCGTTGATGAGGAGCAGGGGTGCGGTGTGGCGCATGGCCCCGGTCCAGGAAAGATCCGGGCGGATGATGGCGACACGCAGGAGGTAAAAGCCGGTGGGCACGAGCTGGGCGATCAGGGAGGCCCAGCGCACGCCGACCTCGGCCATGGCGGGGGTTGCGGCGTTCAGGGCATACCAGACGCAGATCATCCAGGCGGCGAGGATGAGCGAGAGCGTGAGGAACTGCTGGTTGGCGGTGCGGCGCGGATTATTGGAGTAGACCAGGACGCCGTAGGCGAGGTCGACGACGAGCGAGATCAGGATGAAAAGATGCGTCGGCGTCATGCGGAATCGAAGGCCTCCACGAACAGGCTGCCGTTCATCCCACCCATGCCATGCACATTGATGAGGGCGCGCCGCAGGGCTTGCGGTCGGCCGGGCGGGGGAATGTAATCCAGATCGCACTTGGGATCGGGATATTTGTAGTTGGCGGTGGGAGGCAGCATGCCGTGGCGCATGGCGAGGGCGCAGGAGGCGAGTTCCAAGGGGCCTGCGGCGGAGAGGGGATTACCGATGACGCCTTTGATGGAGCTCACGGGAATATGGCGGGCGTATTTCCCCATCACGATTTTGATGGCGTCGGTTTCCACTTCGTCCTGGATTTTGTCGCTTGGGCCGTGGGCACAGATATATTGGACTTCCTCGGGGTAGCGTCCAGAGTTTTCCAGGGCGGCAGCCATGGTTTGTTCGAGGCCGGAAGCGGTCGGGGCGCCGGGTTCGTCGATCATGCTCCCAAAGCCATGGATTTCAAGCAATGGGATGGCGCCGCGGGCCTGGGCATGCGTGAGGCTTTCGAGCACGAACATGGCGCTGCCTTCACCGACGATGCCGCCATTGCGTTTCAGATCGAAGGGGCGGCTGGCGGTGGTGGGATCCCCTCCATTGCTGGTGGGGAGCATGCCGGCGCTCATGAAACTGGCGAAGGCCAGCGGCGTCACGGTGGCATCGGTGCCGCCGGTGATCACGACGTCGAATTTTCCGGAGCGAATCAAACTGGCGGCCTGGGCGATGGCTTCCAGGCCGGAGGCGCATGCGCTGGAGATTGTCTGGCAGCGGACTTGCACCTCCAGCGTCCGGGAGAGCATGGTGGCGACGCCGTGGGGCTGGGATGATTCCGTAAAATAGGCGCTGACGCGCGAGGGGCCACCGGCCTGCATGCGTTCCTTGCCGTGTTCGATGACATCGAAGGCGCTGGTGCTGACGCCCACGACAATGGCGAGGGGGGAGCGCCGCGCGCACGCCTGGACGTTAAGGCTGGCCATCTCGGTGGCCATGTGCGTGGCGGCCACGGCGAACTGGGTGTGTCTGGCCATGCGACGGGAGGCCATGGGTTTTCCCACGATGTCCTGAAGTTTGAACCCTTTGACTTCGGCTGCGAGACGTATGGGGAATTGGCTGGCATCGAAGAGGGTGATGTAGCCGATGCCACTTTTCCCTTGAGAGAGTGTTTTCCAGAAGGCATCCGCGCCGATGCCGTTGGCGGCGATGGCGCCCAGCCCCGTCAACACGACCCGTTTTCTGCTTCGCATAGCGGCGCTTTCGGATGGACCTCGTCAAGCCGATGGCGACCTGTCGTTCACTGCGGCGATGTTCAAGTATGAACGTGCAATATATGTGTGTTCAGTAATGAACAGTGTTTTACACCGCATATGGGAGTAGTCAACAGGAAAATACGCCATATATTGTAGGATTTGGACCTGGCACATGTACTGCTATTACACTGCCGTTCGTGTACCACGGGGTTTCGTGAGGTACCGCGATTAACGGACGGGTGAAAGGCAGGGAATAGTTATGAACAGTATGAAAATGCTCAACAAGTCAAAACGTGCATCTTTGTGCGCCATGCTGGTGGTCGCATGGGGCGCGCATGATGTTGCCGCCGATGGATTTCGCAATCCTCCGGAAGGCGCGGCGGTGTTGGGGCGGGGCGGGGTGCATCTGACGGAGGTCAACGATGCCTCGGCAGTGACGCATAACCCGGCCAACACGGCAGACGCCAAGTCGCCCTCGGCCTTTGCGTCCGCGACGATTGGATATTCCGAGACGACATTCACCGCGCCCAACGGTGCGACGGCGGACTCGAAAAATCCCTGGGTGGTGCTGCCTGCGGTTTATGGCGTGATCCCACTCGACAACAACGGTTACGTTCTGGGCGTGGGGTTGACATCGCCGTACGGGCAATCCAAGGAATGGGAAAAAGACAGTGTGTTGCGCTTGAGCGCTCCCTATTTCGCGCAGCTCATGACCGTGGATGTGAGCCCGACGCTGGCGAAGCGGGTGTCGAAATCGGTGGCCGTGGGCGCGGGACTGGATTTCATGTGGTCGAACCTTGAGTTTAAACAATTGTTCCCTCTGCTGCCGCCGCCGGCGGGTCTGACGGGGCCGACGACCTCGCTCAACTTTGAGGGCGACGGGACTGGGCTGGGTGCGCATGCGGGCCTGACGTGGGACGTGGCCCAAGGGCATCGCGTGGCGGTGACCTACCGTGCACCGACGAAAGTCGACTATGAGGGTGACTTCACCATGGAGCCGAACCCGGGACCGGTCTTTCCGCCACCGATCACGAGCAGCAGCGATTTTGAGACCGAGATCGAGTTCCCGCAAGTCGTGGCGGTGGGCTACGGCGTGCAGGTTGCGGAAGCGGTGCGCCTGGAAAGCAACGTCGAGTGGGTCGAGCATTCGCGCAACAAGTCCCTCGATCTGGATATTGCGAACAACAACGCGCTGTTGCTGCTGTCGCGGGGCAGCACGTCGCTCCCGCAGGCGTGGGACGACACGTGGACCTTCGCAGTGGGTGGGGATTGGCAGGCCACGCCGGAGTGGGCGTTGCGCGCGGGCTGGACCTATCTGCCCACACCGGTGCCGGACGAAACGCTCGCGGCCTCGCTGGCGGAGGGTGACAAGCAGGTGCTTGGCATTGGCGCCGGGTATGCGAAGGGCGGGCGCCGGCTCGACCTTGGCTACGCGTACAATATTCAGGATGACCGGGAGATTACGACGCCGGCCAATCCGGTGAATGGCACCTATGAATTCAACCAGCATCTGCTGGGTGTGAGCTACGGGCAAACGTTCTAACCATGATTCCGGCGCGTCGCCCGCGGCATTGGCGCGGGGCATACAGGGGCTGACGCGCGATGCGTACAACAACAGGCAATACGGACGGGCCACGGGGTGCGGGGGATCAAAAGCCTCCGGCCCCGAATCCGTTGGAAAGCAGACACATGATCGCAACCGCTGACCGTCGCAAAGTGCTCGTGGTGGATGACGAACGCGGGCCCCGGGAGAGCCTGCGCTTTTTGCTTAAAGACGAATATGACGTCGTCGTTGCTGACAACGTCGACACCGGACTGGAGATGCTCAAGCACGATCATCCGGATCTGGTAATCATGGACATTCGCATGCCCGGCAAGACGGGCATCCAGGGGTTGCGTGAAATGCGCGCGGCGGATTCTTTGACGTCCGTGGTGATGCTCACCGGCTTTGGCGCGCTGGAGACAGCGCAGGAGGCGCTGCGCCTGGGGGCCAACGATTACATCAGCAAGCCCTTTGAGATGGGGGAGATGCTGAACCTCGTGAGCCGCTTCACGTTGCGCTCCCGCATGGAACGCAAACGCGTGCACATGCTCAAGGAGCTGCAGGGCATGAACAGCCGTCTCACGGAGGATCTTGCCACCAAGGACCGTCTCGCGACGCTGGGGCAGTCCTCCGCCGAATTCGCGCATGATTTGCGCAACCCGCTGATGATCGTGATGGGGTACATCAACCTGCTGGATCAGCAGCTGGAAAAAGCGAAGGACATGATGGGCAGCGATTTCGATCAGGCCTCGGACTACCTGGACGTGATTGAAAAAAATCTACGGCGTTGTTACGAGCTGGCGCAGATGTGGCAGCAATCCGGCGCGTCCGATCTTGGACAATTCAAGCCGCTGCCGGTCTCCCAGTTGATTGACGACATCGTGATGAGTGTCGAGCCGCTGGTGTCTGCGGTGGACGTTGAAATTGAATATCAGGTGGACGATGCGGGGGTGGTGGTGAACGGCAGCCGCACGCAACTGGTGCGCGCCATCCACAACATTGTTTCCAACGCGATCGATGCCGTGCAGCGTGGGCATGGCAACATCCTGCTGGCCTGCCGGCGCAAGGACAGCTTCGTGGAACTTCGAATATCCGACAACGGCACCGGCATGTCCGCGGAGGTGTTGGCGCGCTTTTTCGAGCCGTACTTCACGACCAAACCCAAGGGCAAGGGAACTGGGCTGGGCACGGTGATCGCCAAGCGGATTGTTGAGGAGCACCAAGGACTGATTGATGTCGAGAGCACTCCGGGCGATGGCACGGTTGTGAGCATTCTGCTGCCGATCATGGCGTGATTTTCTGAAACCGGTGCGGACGGAACGTCCGCGGCGGGCGCTTCCGTCCCTCCCATGGAAATTTTCAGGCCTCGTCGGCGCTGTCTTGCGAATGGCGGGGCGGGCCTGCTATAGTCCGATGGCTGTGAACGGGCGGTCCGTTCCGGCGTGCGGGGATGCGATATCATGGCAGACTGGCGTTCCGAGTTGGGTGGCTTCCTGAACGATAAATCGGATGCCAAAAAAGAGGACGTGCGCGGCTCGGAGCTGGGCCGATTCATCTCCGCCGTCGTGCTGCCCGGCTTCGAGGAAGTGGCGCGCGAGTTGGAACGCTTCGGGCGCCAGGTGACCATCCGCCATGCCGCGGAATCCGCGGCGATCATCGTGACGCACGAGGGCGAAGAGGAGATGACCTACCGCGTCCAGGGGCGAATGTTTCCCGTGGGCGTGGTGCCCTTCGCGGAGATTCGATCGCACGAACGCAAGGGGCTGCGCCTGCTGCGTTCGGAAAGCATGTTTCGCAGCGGCAAGCCGGATTACACGCTCAAAGATGTTACCACTGAGGAAATCATCCGGAGCTTTCTGGATCACTACAAGCGCCGCGTGCGGATGGAGTGAGGGGGCGCGATCGCAAGGGCGGCCACGCGGCCGCCGCGCTCGTTCAGCACGTTATTCAAGGTATCACGCACATGGGCGATCACTCCGAGGGGGTGTCGAGGGCGTGGCGGATGGCGAGGGCCAGTTCGCGCTTGCTGACGGGCTTGCGCAGAATTTCACGCACACCGAAGGCACGGGCCTGTTCCATGGGGAGGGTGTCGATGAAGCCGGAGCAGATGATGATGGGCTGTTCCTTGCGGATGGCGTGAATCTGGCGTGACAGATCGATGCCGGACATCTCGGGCATGACCTGGTCAGCGATCACCAGGTTGTAGCGCCGCGGATCCTTTTGATAGAGGCGCAGGGCATCGCTGCTGCGGTGGGTGACGACGGGGCGGTAGCCCAGCGAAGCGAGCATGCGTTGCTGCATCTGCACGATATCCACCTCGCCATCCACAAAGAGAATGCACTCGGTGCCGCCGGGGATTTCGTCGGTATTTTCCACGGCGGTTTCCGCGCCGATATCCTCGGCGGGGAGCATGACGTGGAAGGTGGTGCCCTGCTCCAGTTCGGTTTCGAGCGTGATCGAGCCTTTGAGGCTGGAGACAATGCCGTGTACGACGGCCAGCCCCATGCCGGTGCCCTCGCCACGGGGCTTGGTGGTGAAAAAAGGCTCGAAGATGCGGTCGGCGACTTCGGGGGGAATGCCGGGGCCGGTATCGCGCACGGCAATGTGCAGATAGCGCCCCGGCGCCAGCCCCGCCATGCGTCCACGCGGGCGCGCGCCGACCTGGAGATCGGCCACGGTGACCTCCAATTCGCCGCCCCGGCCGCGCATGGCGTAGGCCGCATTCGTGCAGAGATTCATCAAAACCTGGTGAATCTGGGAGGGCTGGGCGATGACGACATCCCGTTCCGTTTTGAGGGCGCGGATGATGCGGATGTCCTTCGAGACGGAGCCCTGCTGGAGGTTGATGACTTCCTTGATGATGGGGATCAGGCGGATGGGTTTTCCCTCGGGTTCGACCTGGCGGCTGAAGGTCAGGATCTGATTGGCGAGGTCCTTGGCGCGCAGGCTGGCGCGGATGACTTCGCGCAGATACTCGCTGGCGGTTTCGTCCATTTTGCAAAGTTCCAGGGCCATTTCCGCATAGCCCAACACGGGGGTGAGCAGGTTATTGAAGTCGTGCGCCACGCCGCCGGCGAGGGTCCCGATCGCCTGGAGTTTTTGGGCCTGGCGCAATTGTGTTTCGCGATGCTTGAGTTCCATCTCGATTTCGCGGCGCTGGGTGATGTCCTGGACCTGGACGAGGTAGCCCTTGGATTCGTAGCGTTTATCCAGGCCCAGGTTGTTCATGAGGACATCCAGATGGGCGCGGCCCGTGCGCGTGCTCAAAAAGAGGCCATCGTGGCGCACGGCATCGAAATCCAGGATGGTTTCGAAGCGCACGGATTCGCCACGGCTTAACGCCTCGCGCGCTTCGGGGGGCACGAGCATGGCGTCGAAGATTTTGACCCGCGCGAATTCCTGCTGATCGGGGATGCCGAAGATGCGGAGGGCGTTGCGGTTGACGTTGGTGAGGGCGCGTTCGCCGTCGTAGATCGCGGCGCCCACGGCGGAATGCGCGAGGAAGTCGCGGGAGAAGCGCACACTTTCCGAAAGGGCCTGCAGGGTTTCGCGGTGCTTGGTGAGGTCGGTGACCGAGAGGAGAATGAGGGGCCCGCTGGGGCGCGGAAAGTGGCGTGCCTGAATTTCCACGGGGAGGCTCTGTCCATCGCCGGTGACGAAGGTTACCTCGAAGGCGGCCTCGCCCTCCTCCAGCACGCGCTTCATGCGGCGGCGCATGTCGATCACGTTTTCCGATTCGAATTCGTCGCTGTTGGTGAGGGCGGCGAGGCCGCGCACGGTGCTATCGGTGTCGTGGAGCCGGGCATAGGCGCGCACGGCGGAAGGTGACTCGGCATGCTCGATGTCGAAGATGGTCATGGCCAGGATGCGTTCGCGGGGGTAGCGCAGGATTTCGCAGGCGGTATCGTTGACATCCAAAAACGGGCCAGGCATGCCGGTGGGGCTGACGCTGAAGACGAGGACCATGTCGTGGGTGCGGTTCATCAGCAGGCGCGCCCATTGTTCCTGTTCAGCGGCCCGGCGTTCCAGGTCATCCGTGTGCCCGCGCGTGCGGTCGAGATCCATTTGCAACACGCCGGCCTCCGCCCGGCTCTTGATGGCCCGGCGGCGGGCAATCAGGCTGGCCAGCAGGGCGGCGCCCAGGGCCGAGAACAGAAACAAGATCAGGGACGACGATATGGTGCTGTTCCACATGGCGAGCAACGGCGAGACTATTAAGGGGAGGGGAGGGGGGGAAGGATTGAAGATTAAAAATTGCTGATTGAAGATTGGCGGACGGGGCGGGGAGACAGGGTTCAGGTGTCAGGGGGGATCGCGCGGGACGCGCGACACTACACCGGCATGAGTTACGAATTTCGGGCGCGGCTTAGGAGGCGGTCGGCGAGCTGGTAGAGGATTACGACGACGAGGGAGGAGAGCAGCATCAGTCTGGCGATCGCGTGGCGCGCGGCGGCGTAGGCGGAGTCCATGGGGGCGGTGCTGGAGAATATTTCGATCCACTTCAGAGCCCAGAAGAGATTCGTCAGGCCGAGGATCAGGATCAGCAGCCAGCGTTTGCGCGCCACGCCACCCAGCAGCAGCGGGAGCAAGACCATGCTGAGGGTGCAGATTACGAGGATCATGTAGAGTGCCAGCACGCCCAGACCGCGCTGGCGATCTGGCGCGGAGAAGTACCACCACAAGCCGACCCAAGGCAGGTTAAAGAGCACCAGCAGGGTGGTGAAGCGTGTGCGTTGGTGCATGGCTGTACCCGTCCGCGCGGTGCGCCGGCATGCGTTTGCGCTAGGCGGATGGGGTGCCGGACTCGGCGTCGAAACGGAAGACATAGGGTGAGGAAGGCGTGCCCACGCGGATCACGCTGCCATGGCGCAGGGGCAAGTGCGTGGGTTTGCCGTGGCCGCCACCGGCCACATTATCCACGATGGTGCCGCAGGTGCTGCCGCGGTCGATCACTTCATAGGAGCCGTCGGGCTTGCGATCGATCTGGAAGTGCTCGCGGGAGATGTTGAGAAACTCTTCGTGATCGAGCAGGTACAACTCGTTTGAGGGGCTGGCATCTGTGTTGCGCCGCTCCATCGACACGACGTGGCCTTGGACCAGGCCAAAGCGCCCCTCCCGACCCACGCGGAACGGAAAGGAGGTGATTGGAATACGTTCAGCGCGGGCAGACGAACGCGCTTCAGGCGTTATTGGAAGCAAGGTTGGAATAGAATTGGTTGATGCCATGTTGTGAAGCCCCCTGTCTGGAGGCGCAGTTTGTCGATTTGGGTGACCGTTGTATACGAAAAAGTAGGGCGTGTTCAGGTGTCAGTGTCAGGTTTCAGGGGGCGGGGAGTTAGCGGGAATGGTGTTCATGGCGGGCGAGGTCGATGTCCGATTCCATCATCAGGGCGACGAGTTGGTCGAAGGTGACGGTGGGGCGCCAGCCGAGTTGGGTGCGGGCCTTGGTGGCATCGCCGCGAACGCGATCCAGATCCGCGGGGCGGTAGAACTTTGGGTCGACTTCAATCAATATCTGGCCGGTGTGGCGGTCCAGACCGCGCTCGTTCACGCCGGCGCCTTCCCAGGCGATGCTGAAGCCCGCGATTGCCGCGGCATGCTCGATGAATTCGCGCACGGAATGCAGTTCGCCGGTGGCGACGACGTAGTCATCGGCCTTTTCCTGCTGGAGCATGAGCCACATGGCCTGCACGAAATCCTTCGCGTAACCCCAGTCGCGGCGGGCGCCCAGGTTGCCGAGGCGCAGCACGCGCTGGTGGCCGGCCTTGATGCGCGCGAGGGAGTAGGTGATTTTGCGGGTCACGAAGCTTTCGCCGCGGCGTGGCGACTCGTGATTGTAGAGGATGCCGTTGCTGGCGTGCATGCCGTAGGTTTCGCGGTAGCTGCGCACGATCCAGTAGGCGTAGAGTTTGGAGACGGCGTAGGGCGAAAGGGGGTGGAAGGGGGTGTTTTCGGTTTGGGGCTCCTCGGCCACGTTGCCGTAGAGTTCCGAGGACGAGGCCTGGTAGAAGCGGGTTTTCAGGCCGATGTGGCGGATGCATTCCAGCAGGCGCAGCACGGCGGTGCCGTTGACCTCGGTGGCATACTCGGGCTCCTCGAACGAGGCGCCGACATGGCTTTGCGAGGCCAGGTTGTAAATTTCGTCGGGGCGGCAGGCCGCGAGCACGCGGTGGAGGCTGCTTGAGTCACCGAGGTTGCCGTAGTGCAACTCAAAGACGCGGCCCTGGTCCTGCGCGCGTTGGCGGGTTTCCTCGATACGTCCGCGGCTGAATTGTGACGTGCGGCGGACCATGCCGTGCACGTCGTAGCCTTTTTCGAGCAGGAGTTCGACGAGGTAGGAGCCGTCCTGCCCGTTGACGCCGGTGATCAGTGCGACTTTTGGCATGTAACACTCACATGTCGGGGCGTCGCTTGCGACGCCCACTCACGGAGGGCAGCGGGCGCCGACAAGCGGCGCCCCTACCAAGCATTGCCCGGCTCAGGCAACCGCGAGTTTCTGGGTTTTGAGCGTGCCGTTCTTGATCGCCTGGCGCAGGTCTTCGAGCTGGCCGGCGCTGCCGAGCACCTGAGACTTGTGAACGATGTACTTGGCATACTCGGCCATGAAGACCTTGCCGGGGGGCCGCAGGTCGAAGTTGTCCGGGTTGTCGCGGAAGCTTTCGCGGTGCACGCGGCACCACACGAGGCGGCCGTCGGTGTCGATGTTGACCTTGGTCACGCCCATTTTGGAAGCCATGGAAATCTGGTCTTCCTTCACGCCCGCAGCGCCCTTGAGCTTGCCGCCGGCGCCGTTGATGCGATCGACCTCGTCCTTGGGTACGGAGCTGGAGCCGTGCATGACCATCGGGAAGCCGGGGAGGAGGCGGGCGATTTCCTCGATGACATCGAAGTGCAGGCCCTGGGAGCCGCTGAACTTGTAGGCGCCGTGGCTGGTGCCGATGGCGCAGGCCAGGCTGTCGCAGCCCGAGCGCTTGACGAACTCCTGGGCTTCGCTGGGGTTGGTCAGGCAGGCGTTGGCCTCGTCGACCACGACGTGCTCCTCGACGCCGCCGAGCATGCCCAGTTCGGCTTCAACGGAGATGCCCTTGGCGTGGGCGCGGTCCGCGACGCGGCGGGTGATGGCGATGTTTTCATCAAAGGTTTCGTGGCTGGCGTCGATCATGACGGAGCTGTAGAAGCCGCTGTCGATGCATTCGTAGCAGGTCTGCTCGTCGCCATGGTCGAGGTGGACGGCGAAGATCGCGTCCGGGAATATCTGGTCGGCGGCGCGGATCATGGCCTCCATGAGGCGCTTGTCGGTATAGGCGCGGGCGCCCTTGGAAATCTGGATGATGAAGGGGGCCTTGGCGTCGATGTTGCCCCGGAAGAGGCCCATGATCTGCTCGGCGTTGTTGATGTTATAGGCGCCGCAGGCGTATTTGCCATAGGCGTGTTTGAACAGGGTGCTGGTTGTGACAATCATGGCGACGCTTCTCTTTCTGTAATGGCTCCAGAGCTTCTAAAAGGCGGAAATATAGCGGGCTGGCGGGGCAACGTCAACAGCGGGGGGCGGCGACGGGCGGGTTTCAGGTGTCAGGGTTCAGGGTTCGGGCTGGAGGGGGGGGCTTGGGCTTGCGGAGCGTGTGGGGGAGGCGGTATCGTGGCGCGCATGCAACTGCGGGTGGAAAAGCGCTGGGGACTGGGGCTGGTGGCGATGCTGTTGATTGCGGCGCCGGCGGTGGTTGTGCGTCTGGGGGGCAGCGATGTGCGGTACCATATGGAGGTACTGACCTTTGCGAGCAGCCAGGAAACGTGGCAGCGTCAGGAGCAGGGAGAGGCGCAGGCTTGGAGGTTGCCGAGTCTGAATGGGGCGCCGCGCGTCAAGAAGCCGCCGATGAGCGTGTGGGTTAATCTGTTGGCATGGTCGGGGCTTGGGCCCGATGCGCCGGTGGAGGCGCTGGCGTTGCGTGCGCGGCTGGCCGGGGTGGCGCTGATGGGGGTGATGCTGGCGTCGATGTTCTGGCTGGGCGTACAGACGCAAGGCGTGCGGCTCGGTTTTCTGGCGGCGCTGGCCACGGGCACGATGCTGCTGACGATCAAGCAGGGGCGGATGGCCACATATGACGCGCACCTTGCGGGCTGGCTGACGCTGGCGATTGCGGCGGGATGCCAGGCTGTGGGGAATGTGCCGGCCCTGACGGCGGGACGGCGCGGTGCGGTGGCGCTTGTCGCGGGGCTCGCATTGGCGGCGGCGATTTTGACCAAGGGGCCGCTGGCGATTCCTCTGGCGGTGATTCCGTGGGTGGTGCTGGCGTGGGGGAATCGCGTGCCGCTCTGGCGCGCGGGCTGGTTTACCGTGCTTGCGCTGGTGGTGGCGGTGCTGGTGGTGACGCCGTGGTATGTACAGATTTTGGGCGGGGTGGTTGGGGCGGGCGCGGTGCTCTGGCGCGAGTACCGCGCGAATCGTGATCAGGGCTCGGGGCCCTGGCACTATGCGCAATTGCTGCCGCTGGTGTTCCCGTGGTCGCTCGCCTTTGCCGGCGGCCTGGTGTTTCCGTTTCTGGTGGCGCGCGAGCAGCGTCGGCGCTGGCTGCAGGCGTGGCTCTGGCTCGTGCTGGCGTTTGTGCTGATGTCATTATCCGAGACCAAACGCGTGCGCTACATCCTGCCGCTCCTGCCGCCGGTGGGCCTGCTTGTGGCGGGATTTTGGCAGGCGTGGCCGGACTTGATGGTACGTCCCTGGGCGCAGCGGTTGAACCGGGCACATTGGGGAATGCTGGAGGTGGGGGCGTTGGTGGTGGCGGTCTTGCCGTGGGGGCAGGGGGCGTTGTTGCGCACCGGGATGATGCACGCGGTTGAATTTCCGGTGCGGCCGGCGTGGACGGCGCTGTTGGCGGGGGTGGGGCTCTGGTGGCTGGCACGGGTGGGGCGGCAGGCGTGGGTGCGCGGGCAAGCGAATTGGGCGGCGGTTTGCACGGCGCTCTGGATGGCGGTGGCCGCGACTTTTGGAAATTATTTTTATGTCGAGTCGCGGCACGGGCATTTTACTGAGCGGGCGGAGATTGTGCGGGTGGGGGGGATGGTGGGGCGGGCAGAATTACGGTACCTGGAACTGGATGTGCGACAGCAGCGGCAACCGGATGCCAAGCTGTTGTTGTATATGCGCCGGGCGATTCCGCCGGTGGAGGATCGCGCGTTGGCGGGCCTGGCGGCGGACGGGGCGTTCGTGATCGCGCGGGTGACGGCGGAGCATGGGGCGGCGCTGGAAGCGGCGGGCTTTCGCGAACGATGCCGGTTTTCCGATGGGCGCCGCAAGCTGGCGCTGTATGCAGTCGCGGCCAGGGGTAACTGGCCTTAAAGCTGCTATTACAACCATGAATGTTGGATCGTTTCGATCCAGACGCCCTTATTGTGTCCATTTCCGGCCTGGTTTTTACAAAATTGGAGCGAGCGCGACGATGTGGTGTAACAAATTCACGTTCGGCGCGGCCTTCATTGCTCATTTTGCGACGACATTCGAAGTGAAATCGGCTATATTCTCGTCCGATTAAAAGGAAGGTTAAGGAAAAAATTTGAGAGTTTGGGGCAAAGCAGCATGGGGCGGCAAGATTGTCATGGCCGCCTGGTTGTGGGCGGTTACGGCGGTGCCATTGCAGGCGGCGACGCGCATCAATTGCGGGGGAGGCGCGTACCGGGACGTCGCGGGGCAGCGGTGGGCGGCGGATGTCTATTTCCAGGGCGGGAGCGCGGAAACCACGGGGCGGGGCATCGCCGGGTGCGTGGACGATCCGCTTTTTCAATCCAGCCGCACGGGCCGGTTCAGCTATCGCATTCCCGTGGCGACGGGCGAGGTTGATGTGGTGCTGCACTTTGCCGAGCTATCCAAAGATCGCGCCGGGCAGCGTGTGGTCGACGTGTATGTGGAGGGGGCGCTGATCGTCGGTGAACTCGATACTTTTAAAGAGGGTGGGCGGCGATCTCCCGTGTCGCGTTCGACGCGAGTGCGGGTCACGGATGGCGCGGTGGATATTTCTTTTGGGCGGGTTGCCGGCAAGCCTGCGCTTGCGGCGATCGAAGTCATTCCCGTCGGCGAGACGGCTTCGCTGGATTCCGGTGTGACGGCGCTGGCGCTGGGTGATCCTGGGGTGGTGTCCGTGGCGCGCATCCACTGCGGAGGCGGGGCGTATACGGACACGTTGGGGCGGTTGTGGTCGGCGGATATATTTTTTAGCGGCGGGTTGACCTATAGCACCGCGGTGGCGATTGGTGGGACGGTGGAAGACGCGCTCTACCAGAGCGAGCGCAACGCGGATTTCTCCTATAGCATTCCGCTGACCAACGGCGCCTATGAAGTGGTGCTGCACTTTGCCGAGATTTTTTGGACCAGCGCGGGGGTGCGGCGCTTCGACGTGCTGGCGGAGGGTGCGACGATTGTTACGAATCTGGATGTGTGGCAGAGCGTGGGCGCGAATACGGCGCTGGAGTTGCGCCGCAACGTGACGGTGGCAGATGGAGCGCTGGATTTGCAATTCGTCACGCAGGCGAACCGCGCCAAGGTGTCGGCGATCGAGGTGCTGACGGTGGGGACGACCAATGCGCCGCCGCCACCGCCGGCGACGCCAGTGCTGACGGTGACGCCAGCGACGTTGAATTTTGGGACGGTGACGGTGGGGGCGACGAGCGCGGTGCAGACGGTGGCATTGGGGAACAGCGGGACGGCGTCCTTGACCGTGACCAACGTGGTGCTGGTGGGGGCGAACGCGGGTAGTTTTCGGCTGACGCAGAGCGCGCCTTATGTGTTGAGTGCCGGGCAGACGACGACGGTGAGCGTGGCCTTTGCGCCGGCGACGACGAATGGGCTGGCCGCGACGCTGGCGATTTCATCGACGGCGACGGGGACGGTGAGTGTGGCCTTGAGCGGGACGGGACAGGCACCTGCGCCTCCGCCACCGCCGCCTGCCACGAATGGTGTTTCATTGGTGCGCATTCACAGCGGTGGTGGGGTTTATACGGACACGCAGGGGCGGGTGTGGTCGGCGGATACGGGTTTTGTGGGTGGCTTGACGTATGGCGCCAGCGTCGCGATTGCGGGGACGGTGGAGGATCCGTTGTACCAGAGCGAGCGCTTTGGGGATTTTTCGTATCAGATCCCGCTGACCAACGGGGCGTACGACGTGGTGCTGCACTTTGCCGAGATCTTTTGGACCAGCGCGGGGGCGCGGCGCTTCAACGTGCTGGCGGAAGGCGCGACGGTTGTCACCAACCTGGATATTTGGGCGACAGTGGGGGCCAACACGGCGCTGGAGCTGCATCGCAGCGTGACGGTGGCGGACGGCGTGCTTAACGTGCAATTTGTGACGCTGGCGAACAACGCCAAGGTCTCTGCGATAGAGGTGCTGACGGTGGGGTCGACGAATGCGCCGCCTCCGCCGCCAGCGGTGCCGATGCTGACGGTGACACCTGCGATGTTGAATTTTGGGACGGTGACGGTGGGGGCGACGAGCGCGGTGCAGACGGTGGCGTTGGGGAATAGCGGGACGGCGTCATTGACGGTGACCAACGTGGTGCTTGTGGGGGCGAACGCGGGGAGCTATCGGCTGACGCAAAGCGCGCCCTATGTTTTGAGTGCGGGACAGACGACGACAGTGAGCGTGGCCTTTGCGCCGGCGACGACGAATGCGCTGGCGGCGACGCTGGCGATTTCATCCACGGCGACGGGGACGGTGAGCGCGGCCTTGAGTGGCACGGGGCAGGCGCCTGCGGCACCGCCATCCACGAACAGTGTGTCATTGGTGCGCATTCACAGCGGGGGCGGGGTTTACACAGACACGTTGGGGCGGGTGTGGTCGGCGGATGTGAACTTTACGGGCGGGCTGACGTACGGCGCCAGTGTTGCGATTGCGGGGACGGTGGAGGATCCGCTGTATCAGAGCGAGCGTTTTGGGGATTTTGCATACCAGATTCCGCTGACCAATGGGGCGTACGAGGTGGTGTTGCACTTCGCCGAGATATTCTGGACGAGCGCGGGGTCGCGGCGCTTCAACGTGCTGGGGGAAGGCGCGCTGATTGTGACCAACCTGGACATCTGGGCGACCGCGGGTGCGAACACGGCGTTGCAACTGCATCGCAACGTGACGGTGGCGGACGGGATTTTGAACCTGCAATTTGTTTCCCTGGCGAACAACGCCAAGGTGTCGGCGATCGAGGTGTTGGGCTTGAGCACGAATGGGGCGCCGCCGCCACCGCCGCCGCCGCCCTCGTCCGCGGGCTTACTGGTGACACCGTCCTCGTTGAGTTTTGGTTCCATCAATGTAGGGGCCAGCAGCGCGGCGTTGCCGGTGTCGCTGGTGAACACCGGCGCGGCGGCGCTTACAGTCAATAGCGTGGCCTTGAGCGGTGTGAACGCGGGGCAATATGTACTGACGCAGGCGGCGCCGTATGTACTCAATCCCGGCCAGACCGCGACGGTGAGCGTGGCGTTTGCGCCGGACAATTCGGGTTCCCTGCCGGGCGGGTTGACGATTCTGTCGACGGCCTCCACGAATGCGGTGACGGTGGGGCTGGCGGGCAGCGGGTTGGCGGCGCAGCCGGCGGGGGCCGCGCTCTACCGGGTGAATGCGGGCGGCGGACTGTACACGGATTCCGAGGGCAATTTGTGGATTCCTGACGGCGGATTGTACAACACGGGCAATGCCTATTCGGAGCCGGAGCCGATTGCGGGGACGGCGATGGATCCGCTCTACCAGTCGGAGCGGTGGGATTTCAGCGAGGCGCCGGAGATGACGTACAGCTTTCCGGTGCCGGCGGGGTCGTATCGGGTGCGCCTGCACTTCGCGGAGATTGTCAGCGCGGCGGCGGTGGTCGGCGGGCGCGTGTTCGGCGTGGAGGTGGAAAACGTTCCGGTGCTCACGAGTCTGGATGTGTTCGCGGAAGCCGGCTTTGCCACGGCGCTGATCAAGGAGATCGACACCTTCTGCGCCGACGGCGTGCTGGAGATCGTGTTCCGCCATGAGGTTGAGAATCCGAAGATTTCGGCGATCGAAATTCTGGCCATGCCGGCGGTGCTGTCGGCGACCCCGGAGGTGGTGGATTGGGGGCATGTGCTTCCCGGCGCGACGAGTGGCGTGACGCAGGTGCAGTTGCGCAACACCGGCGCGCTCACGGCGGTGATCGATACGTTGACGTTCCGCGTCAACGCCGGGCTGGGGCGTGACTTCGTGGCGACGATCAACGGCACGTCCTACAACGGCGGTGAGGCCGGGGCGACGCACGTGGTGAATATCTCCCTGCCGCCCGGCGCCACGCAAACCGTGAATGCGGTCTATGCACCGTCGGCGGAGGGCGAAGGGGATGTCTGGCTTGACGTGGCGGGGAATTTTGCCACGGTGCCGATCCGCCTGCACGGGGAAGGCGGCGCGGACGATGGGCATCCATTTTTGCATGTGGTGATCAAGGTGCCGGCCTACACGGTGGATTTCGACGGTGATGGGCAGGAGACGATCCGGCTGGACGGGACGGATTCGCACACGCACGAACTGGGGCACGTCTTGCAGCGTTACGAGTGGCGCGAGAACGGGGTTTTGATCGGGACGAATGTGGTGCTCGACCTGGTGTCGACGGTGGGCACGCATACGGTGTCCCTGACGATCTTCGATGATCACCTGCCGCCGGAGACGTTGGTGCACAGCACGGCCTTTGCGGTGGTGCCGGCGAATGCGGTGCCGGGGGCGCTGGCGCTCTACTACGACGCGGGGGCGACGAATGCGGCGGGGCTGTTGGATGCGGTGCCGGTGCATGCCGATTTCGGCGAGCGCCCGGCGGGGTTGCGGATCGATCCGGTGGCGGGGCGGCTGGGCGGGTCGCCTTTCACCGGCGCGGTGATGGTGGTGTTGTCCGGGCAGCTCAATCTGGCGGCGGGGACCTATGCGTTCCAGTTTGCGGGCGGAAGCGCCACGCGGCAATTTTTGGACGGCACGGCGTATACGGGGCCGCGCAGTCTGAACGCGGGGATGCACCGGGTGGAGGGGCGTTTTGCGGTGCCGAGTCCAGGCGCGGGGCCGCTGGAAATTCTGATGGGCGTGAACGGGGCGACGCCGCAGGCCATTGCGCCGGCGAGCGTGACACACGACGAGGATGGAATGCTGCCGGTGCTCAACGCGATGCCGCCGATTGGGTTGCCGGGCGGCGGGAATCCGATTGTGATTACCGGACTGGGATTCGTGCCGCCGGGCGGGACGACGGTGCACTGGGGGGGGCAAACCTTTGCGGTGCCGGTGTTGCAGGTGTTGCCGACGGAGATCAGCTTCACTGCGCCGCCTGGGGCCACGGGATCGGTGCCGGTGTATGTGTCCACGCCGGCGGGCACGAGCCGCACGGTGATGTATGTGTACAGCGATGAGGGGCCGGCGCCGGTGGCCTTCGCGATGGGCGCACCGGTTCCGACGGCGGCGCCGACGCAGGCCACGTGGGGCCCGGACGGGCGGCTTTATGTGGCGAGCCTGTTTGGCATGATCGCGGCGTTCACGTTTGACGACAATTACAACGTCATCAGCCAGCAGGTGATCGGCGCGATCGCGGACCTGCCGAACGCGAATATTTTGGGGCTGACGTTTAATCCGCACGATGCGCCAGGGGTGTTGCGTTTATACGTGGCGCACAGCCAGCTTTACGCGCACGGGGGTTCGTGTTTCGACGAGTACTCGGCGTACAACGGGCAGGTGTCGGTATTGACGGGGCCTGCGTTCGACACGGTCGAGGCGCTGATCACGGGTCTGCCGGTGTCGAATCACGATCACGGCAT